>CAJMBB010000005.1 GCA_905211615.1 uncultured Collinsella sp.
CACATTGTCGACTTCCGGGGAATCGATGTAGCCGGCCGGGAAGGCGTCAATGCCCGCCGGAGTGTGGGTGTCCACGTCGTAGACGCGCTGCTTGCGCTCCACGGACAGATAGTTGTCGTCCAGATACTTCCACAGGTGCTTGGTCTTGTCGGTGGCGTCAGCCAGGAAGGACTCGTCGCCCTCATATGGCGTGTAGTTCTTCTGGATGAAGTCGCGGACATCAATGTCCTTCTGCCAGTTGCCCTCGGTGAAGCCTTCCCAAGCCTTAGCCTCAAGTTCCTCCTGGGAGACCGCCGTTGCATCAACTGCTGCCATTTCCACTCCTTACTGGGTGTCGGTTGGCGACGCATCGTTACGCCGTCGCTACTTCACGATTGTAACGGCAATCATCTGCGAAAAGCCTGAAAACCACTCCCGAAATTAGTGACATAAATCACAATCGGGCGTGGTTTTCATATGGAATTCACTTTTCGGAAGATGCCGAGCCGTCCGCTGACCAGCGTTTCCATTCGCGGTCCTGTTCCTCCCATTTGAGATTGCGTTCCTGCACGATCTTCCACGCGTCGAGCGCGTCCTCACGGGTTCTGTACGGCCCCATGCGGTGGCTTGCCGGAGAGATCATGCCCAATTCCGGCTGCTCGGTGACGGTGTTGAAATACCACTGCTTTTCCATATCGGCTTCCTTCGGCTCTCGATGTTCTACTTGCGATCGCCGATTATTCGCGGAATGCGTTGGTGACCGGCAGACGGCGATCACGTCCAAACGCCAGCGCCGTCACCTTCGGTCCCAGCGGATACTGGCGACGCTTCCATTCGGCGCGGTCGACCAATCGCATGACCGTGTCGACGGTCGCCTCGTCGAAGCCGTCGGCCAGCAGGTCGGCGCGGCCATGAGCATGCTCGATGTACATTGCCAATACTTGGTCGAGCAGCGCGTATTCCGGCAGCGAATCGGAATCCTTCTGCCCTGGGCGCAATTCGGCGGACGGCGCCTTCTCGATCGAGTTGACGGGGATCATCACACCATCCGGCAGCGGAGTGCCCGCGCTCCCCTGCTCGTTGCCGACGACATGCAGACCGCCGATGCCCATGCCGGCGGCGGCAGCCTTGTTGCGCCAGCGGGAGATCTCCCACACGCGGGTCTTGAGCAGGTCCTTGATTGGCGCATAGCCGCCGACCGCATCGCCGTAGATCGTGGAATAGCCGCATGCCAGTTCGGACTTGTTGCCGGTGGCCACGGCCAGCAGTCCTTTGGAGTTCGAGTAGGCCATGACGATGACGCCGCGGATGCGCGCCTGCAGGTTCTCGGCGGCGACGCCTTCCAGTTCCAGCTGGTTTTGGAAGGAGACGAACAGCGGCTCGATGGGCTGGATGTCATAATGCGCGCCGATATTGCGCGCCAGATCAGCTGCATCGTCCTTGGATCCGTCGGACGAATACATGCTCGGCATGGAGATGCCGTACACGTTCTCGCCGCCCACCGCGTCGGCCGCCATGGCAGCCACGAGCGCGGAATCGATGCCGCCGGACAGGCCCAGGCATACGCCCTTGAAATGGTTCTTGGCCATGTAATCCTTCAGACCCAGCACGCAGGCGGTGTACACTTCCTCGTCCGGATCGGGTTTGGCTGCGATCGTACCGACCTTCTGATGCTCCGCGGACGTGTCCAAGTCGAAGAAGCTCAGATCCTCCATGAACATCGGCGAGCACTCAAGCAGGGTGCCGTCGGCGTCCACAACGAAGCTGCCGCCGTCGAAGACGAGGTCGTCCTGGCCGCCCACTTGGTTCAGGTAGATCATCGGGGCGTTCACTTCGGCCGCGCGGCGCACCGCGAGGTCGAGACGGGTGTCGGTTTTGCCTTCCTCGTATGGCGAACCGTTCATGGTCAGCAGCAGGTCGATGTTCTCCTTGGCGAGTTCGGCCACAGGGCCGCCGTCCTGCCAGATGTCCTCGCAGATGGCCACGCCGATGCGCGCGCCGTTCACGTCGAGCACCATGGATTTGTTGCCGGGGCTGAAGATGCGGAATTCGTCGAACACGCCGTAATTGGGCAGGAAATGCTTGTCGTAGCCGGCCCAGACAACGCCGTCGTGCAGGACGACGAGACGGTTGCGCGGTTTGGAGGTTTCACGGTCGGTGCCTACAGTGCCGACCACCACATATAGTTCGCCGAGACTGTCGGATGCCAGTTCGGTGGCGAGCCAGTTGGCTTTGTCCCATGCGGCTTTGCGGAAGGTGGCACGCAGGGCGAGGTCTTCGATGGGGTATCCGGTCAATGTCATTTCCGGGAACACGACGACCTGCGCGCCCTGCTGAGCGGCGAGATGCGCGTACCGCATGACCTTGTCGGCGTTGGAATCAAGGTCTCCGACGCAGGTGTCGATTTGGGCGAGTGCGAAGCGAATGTCTGTCATAGCTGCCTAACTTACCGTTGATTTGTTGGATATGTTGTGTTTTTTACGATTATGAAAATTACGATTACGGCGTTCCGCACGTGGCGTCACGACAGTTCGTTGAGCACCGTCAGCGCCGCGTTGGCGTAGAATTCCACGCCGGCTTGCAGCGATTCGTCAAGACCGACGAAATGCGGGCTGTGCCAATCCGGGCAGCCTTCCTCGCCGTTGGAACCGATGAAGGCGAACACCGGCATGGTGACGGGCATGAAATCGCAGAAGTCCTCCCCCGCCATCGACGGGTGGATGGGTTCGAGCTGGGCGTAATCGCGCACGTTGTCGGCGACTATCTTGGATAGTTCCGTATCGGAGACGAGCGGGTTCTGGAAATCGTCCCAATCGATGTCGGCGGTGATGCCGTAACCGGCCGCAATGGACTGGACCTGTTGCTTGAAGCGTTTCTCCACCAGTTCACCGTCGGACTTGTGGAAGTATCGTACGGTGCCTTGGAAGCTCGCCTTGTCGGGTACGACATTCCACACGTGGCCGCCGTGCATTTCGGTGATGGACAGTACGAGCGGATGGAACGGCGATACGTTACGGCTCACGATGGTCTGCAATGCGAGGACCATCGTGGCGAGCGCCTCGATCGGGCCGGTGCCCTTGTGCGGATAGCCGGCGTGTGTGCCGGTGGCGTGCAGGGTTACATGGAATTTCACGCAGCCGGCCATCATCGGTTCGGGGCCGACGGCGATCTGTCCGGGCGCGTAGTTCGGGTTGTTGTGCGCGCCGATGGCGGCTGATACGTCGGCGAGCAGTCCCGCGTCGACCATGGCCTTCGCGCCGAGGCCAAGTTCCTCGGCGGGCTGGAACAGCAGTTTGATGGAGCCCTTGATGCGCTTGCGGCGCTTGGCGAGCCAGAACGCGGCACCGAGCATGTACGACATGTGCAGGTCGTGGCCGCAGCCGTGCATCACGCCGTCGTTGACGGATGAGAACGGCAGGCCGGTGTCTTCCTGGATGGGCAGACCATCGATGTCGGCGCGCAATGCGATGCGTGGTCCCGGCTGGTCGCCGCGGATCAGTCCGACCACGCCGGTTTCGAGCGGATTGTTGAGCACTTCGATGTCGTGTGCGCGCAGCAGCTTCTCAATGTAGGCGCTGGTCTCGTATTCCTTGAAGCTGCGTTCGGGGTGCGCATGCAGATAGTGCCTGATTTCGATGATCTCCGGCGTGATTTCGATATGTTCGCTCATGGTTGACGATTGTAGGCACATCCGGCCGTTTTTCCTATTTTCATGGTCGTGTTCCGTGCCGTGCACGACGTTTTCGCACATATCCTCGTAAGCTGGATACCGGGTTTGACATGGTTTTTCATGGAGGCAGCATGGCTCAGGACATCAAGACGGCGTTTTTCGACATCGACGGCACGTTGACGAGTTTCGTCACGCATGTGGTGCCGCAGTCCACCGTCGACGCGTTGCATGCATTGCAGCGCAATGGCGTGAAGGTGTTCATCTGTTCGGGCCGCGCACCCTCCTACATGGGCGTGGTGCTTGATACCATTCCCGTCACGTTCGACGGCATCGTGGGACTTAACGGCCAGTATTGCACCACGCGCGACGGTCTCGACTACCGGCATCCGATCGACCAGGCCGACGTGAAGCTGATCACCGACTGGCTTGAAACGCATGCCGACGTGGTCGCCAACTATGCGGAAAGCGACTATGGGTATTTCAATCGCACGAACGCCGCATTGGAACGCACGTGGAACAGTCTCGGCAAGACCGCGCCGAAAATCGACGTGCATGATCCGCGCGAACGCATCGCAAACCATTCCACGTTCCAAATCAGCCCGTATGTGGACGAGACGATGGAAGCCGAAATCGCCAGCATGTGCAGCAACGTGCGCGGCGTCAGATGGCATCCCGCTTTCACCGATCTGATTCCCGCCGATGGAGGCAAGGCGGTTGGTATGCAGGTGATGCTGGAGCATTTCGGTTGGACGAAAGACAACGCGATCGCATTCGGCGACGGCGGCAACGATGTGGACATGCTACGATTCGCGGGAATCGGCGTGGCAATGGGCAACGCCACCGACGAGCCGAAAGCGGCGGCCGATTACGTCACCGACAGCGTCGACGACGCCGGCATAGCCAACGCGCTTAAGCATTTCGGCGTTATATGACGGTGTTTCCGCAAGATTATTTACGATTCACAAGTCTGTTTTTCGCATATTCCTGCGGTTTTTGCGCCCTTTATAAATAATTCCGATAAGCGCGCGACGTGTTGCCGTCACAGGTTCCTCTATATTGGTCAATCGTTGGCCCGCAACCGCAGTAAGCGTCCGGGCCGTGTAGCGAAATTGAGAGAGGAACTCAACCATGCGTAACAAGAAGATTCTCGGCGCACTGCTCGCCGTCACCACGCTCGCGACCTTCGGCCTGGCAGGCTGCGGCAATTCCGGTTCCAACGGTGCCGCCTCCAAGGAGGACGACAAGACCATCACCGTGGCCGCCTCCCCGACCCCGCACGCGGAGATTCTGAACAAGGCGGTCAAACCGCTCGTCGAGAAGGACGGCTACAAGCTGGTCGTCAAGGAGTTCACCGACTACGTGCAGCCGAACACCGCCACCGAGGATGGCGAGGTTGACGCCAACTACTTCCAGCACAAGCCGTACCTCGACAACTTCAACAAGGAGAAGGGCACGCATCTGGTGTCCGTGGAGGGCATCCATTTCGAGCCGTTCGGCCTGTACCCGGGCAAGACCAAGGAGCTGAAGAATCTTCAGGACGGCGCCACCGTGGCCGTGCCGAATGATGCCACCAACGAGGCCCGCGCGCTTCTGCTGCTGCAGGATGCCGGCCTGATCAAGCTGAAGGATCCGAAGGACATCAACGCCACGCCGAAGGACATCACCTCCAATCCGAAGAACCTGAAGTTCAAGGAGCTTGAGGCCGCCGTCGTGCCGACCGTCATCAAGGATGTCGACATCGCAGCCCTGAACGGCAACTACGCCATCCAGGCCGGCTTCGACCCGACCAAGGACACGCTAGCCACCGAGAAGGCCGACGGTCTGGCCGCGAAGACCTACCAGAACATCCTCGTGGTGAAGGAAGGCAATGAGAACACCGCCAAGACCAAGGAGCTCAAGAAGGCTTTGAAGTCCGACGAGGTGCGTGACTACATCAACAAGAACTACAAGGGCGCTGTCGTTCCGGTCTTCTAAGACCCGCTTCGGCAGTAGGAGTTCAATGCCGCAGGTATACTACCCTGCGGCATTCTTGTTATGGAACACGATTAGGAACAGGACATTATGACGATTCAGATCGACCATCTGCACAAAAGCTACGGCAGTGGCGCCGAAGCGCATGAGGTGCTGCACGACATTAACCTGACCATCGATTCGGGTGAGGTCTTCGGCATTCTCGGCTCGTCCGGCGCGGGCAAATCGACATTGGTGCGTTGCATCAACCTGCTGGAACGCCCCACTTCCGGCAAGGTGCTCATCGACGGACGAGACATCACCGGCGTGAAAGGCAAGGAGCTGGCGGACGTGCGCGCCGGAATCGGCATGATCTTCCAGAACTTCAGCCTGTTTCAACAGCGCACCGTGCTGCGCAACGTGACCTTCCCGCTGGAACTCAACCACACGCCGAAAGCCAATCGTGAGGAACGTGCGCGGTATCTGCTCGATCTGGTCGGTCTGGCTGATCTGGCCGACCGCTACCCCAGCCAGCTGTCCGGCGGCCAGCAGCAGCGCGTGGCCATCGCAAGGGCGTTGGCCAACAATCCGTCCATCATGCTGTGCGATGAGGCCACCAGCGCGCTCGACTCCACCACGACGGCGCAGATCCTCGACCTGCTGCGTCGCATCAACCGTGAACTTAATGTGACGCTGGTCGTCATCACGCATTCGCTGTCCGTGGCACGCAACATCTGCGACCGTGTGGCCATGATAGACGGAGGCCGCATTGTGGAAATGGGCGATACGGAAGCGCTGTTCGCCGATCCGCACAGTGACATTCTGAAGACTTTGATCGCCGACGCGAAGGTGACGAACCATCGACATACGCACGAAACGGCGGATGGCGCGAAGAATGGGGCGGCCGATGATTCCGCCCAGAAAGAGGTGAAATGAGATGGGACAGGTGGTTTCGCAATTCATCGCCGATTATGGCGAACTGCTGGTCGAAGGCGTGCGTGACACGATCATCATGACTGCTGTGGCGACGCTGCTGGCATATGTGATCGGCCTGCCGGTCGGCGTGCTGCTCATCACGTCCGCGAAAAAGGGCATCCGTCCGAACGCACCGCTCAACACCGTGCTCGGCTGGATCGTGAACATCGTGCGTTCCGTGCCGTTCATCATTCTGCTGGTGGCCATCATCCCGCTGACCCGACTGATTGTCGGCACCTCGCTCGGCGTGCCGGGCGCCATCGTGCCGCTGGTCATCACCGCGGCTCCGTTCGTGGCGCGCGTGGTGGAACAGTCGCTCGCCGAAGTGGACGGCAGTCTGGTGGAGGCCGCGCAAAGCTTCGGTGCCAGCAACCTGCAGATCGTGTTCAAGGTGCTGCTGTTCGAAAGCCTGCCATCGCTGGTGCGCGGTGCGGCACTGACGTTCATCACCCTGCTGGGATTCTCGGCCATGGCAGGTCTTGTGGGAGGCGGAGGCCTGGGCGACCTCGCGTATCGCTACGGCTACCAGCGTTACCAGTACGACGTGATGACCGTTGCCGTGATCCTGTGCGTCATTCTCGTGCAGATCGTGCAGACCATCGGCGACGTGGTGTCCGACCATATCGACCATCACGAGCGTTGAGCCAGCACATTCGCGTTCCTTATGAAAAGCGGGTCCAAACGTTTGTTGTTTGGACCCGCTTTTCGTACGCGGAAAGAGACGCTGCTCGTAGACGATTACTTGTTGAGCTCGGCCTTGACCAGACCGGCCAGCTTGCCGCCATCGATGGTTTTGCCGGCAAGCGCGGCACGAGCGGCTTTGACGACGCGACCCATGTCCTTGGGACCGGCCGGGTTCACTTCTGCCACGGCGTCGGCGACGGCTTTGGCGTAGTCCTCGTCGCTGGCGGCCGCCGGCAGGAAGGTTTCCAGGAAATCGGCCTCGGCGGTTTCGGGAGCGGCCTTGTCCGCCAGTCCCTTGTCTTCGTACAGTTTGGCGGTCTCACGACGGGTCTTGACGCCCTTCTGGATGACCTTGAGCACTTCCTCGTCGGTCGCTTCGTGACCGTTGGCGATCTCCAGGTTCTGGATGTCCGCCAACGTCAGGTTGATCGGGTTGAGCTTGGCCTTGTCCTTGGCCTTCATCGCCGCGACAAAGCCAGCAGGCATACCGTCAAACTCGCGAATACCGGCAAGCGAACGCTCGATATCCTTGGCGCACGCTTCGGACACAGTTGCCACGTGACGCTCGGCGGCCTTGGCACGGGCCTCGCGCTTGGGATTGGGCTGACCCGCCCGGTTGGACCTGCGGTTACGGTTCCTGTTGTCGACGTCTGCCATAAGTGGTCACCTTTCCTGTCGCTGCCGCTGTCGGCTTTTCCCATCCATGATACCCCGCCGCGTACAAAAAAGACGGCCCCGAAGGACCGCCTTTCGCATCGATTTGCACGCACGGCAAGCACCGCCGCAATTCGCCACTAGTCGCGACGGCCAAGGATGTTCAGGATGCGCAGGAACACGTTGATAATGTCCACGAACAGATTGGACGCCATGAGCACGGCGTTGGGCAGCGTAGGCGGCACTGTCGTAGCAACATAGGTATCGTAGCCAATAAAGCCGGCGAACACCACGATCACGATCAGGTCGGTGATGGTCTGCGAGACGCCCATGAACATCAGCACAATCTCAACCAGAATAGTGGCGAGCAGAATGCCAAAACCGATGCCATATACGCGCTGGAAAAACTTGGGGAACGTCACGCCCAAGGCGCCAAAGACAAAGGTGATGGCGGCCGTGGCGATAAAGGCAGTGTTGATGGTGGGCAGGTCGTAGTTGGCAAGACCAAACGACGCCGTCAGGCCAAAGGTGCTCGCAAAGACCACGTAGCCCACGAGTGACAGGCCCACGGACTGTTTGCTGGCAGCAGCCGACATCATAACCATGCCGACGATGGTCAAAATAAATGAGCCAAAGACCAGCGGCAAAGCGGCGCCGCTCATCATCATGCGCGCAAACGACATGGTGCTCGTAAAGTAAGCACCGGCGCCCATGGCGCAAAAGCCCAAAAAGATCAGGGCAGACATGACAAGGTTGTACGCGCGCGGCGACATCTCCTTGGCACGGCTTGCGCTGCTCTCGACGGGGCCGTTCTGATAGCCCTGGATATCGTTCATAGGTTCGTCCTTTCAAAAAGCGCCACAAATAACGGCGCAGTAGCTGACAAGATTCCTGTCATTGTACCCGAACGCCGTGCGTCCTTACCTACGGCGCTCGCCCTCAAGCGTACGATCAAACGCCCAGACCCACCAACGCATCACGTGGGCCTGCGAGCCATTTGGTCGTTCACGCGTCTGGTCCTCCAGATACAACTCGGTCGCATGCCCGCCAAAACGCACCTTATAGGTTGCCGTACGAATGCCGTGAACCGTCAGGCCAAACCCAGTGGTCGAGACAATCTCGTCAATCGTAAAGCAACGACCGTCGACCCAGCAGACGGTGACCGGCACGACCTGTCCGCCCGCGAGGATGCGAGCCACGACGTCCACATACTGCTTGTGCACGCGCCGAGTTTTGCCATCTGTCTGTCTATATTCCATGTCTCCTATTATCGAACGCATGTTTGCATGTTGTAAAGCGAACAGACTGTGGTTTTGGAGTGTCGTAGCAATCGCACGTGTCCGCATGGCGTGTTAGCAAAAAGAATACCCGCGGTCAACAGGACTAATATTCAATTTTAGTGCCAAAAAATCCACTTCTCACGTCAGAACTCCGTTAAGAAACCCACAGGAGGTGATACGATTTATCATGTTTTTGTAACGTGTCTGCAAACTTCGAGAAAGCCCATATATGGACGTAACGTTCTCAACCTTCCTCGGCCAAATTGTGTCGAACCCAGTCCTTGCCGTCACCGTGATCCTCGCGTTGGGCGCCATCTTCGTCAATGGATGGACCGACGCGCCCAACGCCATCGCGACCTGCGTCACTACGCGTTGCATGCCCGCCCGCGCCGCCATTCTCATGAGCGCCGCATTCAACTTCCTCGGCGTGCTCATCATGACGCACTTTAACGCGAGCGTCGCCAATACCATCTCGCATATCGTTGACTTTGGCGGAAACAGCACCATGGCGCTCGCCTGCCTGTGCGCGGCCCTGTTCTCCATCGTCGTCTACGGCGCCACAGCGTCGCGTTTTGGCATCCCCACCTCGCAAAGCCACAGCCTTATCGCCGGCCTAACCGGTGCCGCTATCGCCCTCGGCGGCGCGAGCAGCGTCAACGTCCACGAATGGATGAAGGTCATCTACGGCCTGGCGCTCTCCATCGGTCTGGGCTTTGTCATGGGCTGGGTCCTGTGCAAACTCGTCTCGATTCTTTTCGCCGCCGCCAACAGGCGACGTGCCAATGTCTTCTTTAAATACGCTCAGATCGCGAGCGCTGCGGCCATGAGCTTTATGCACGGCGCGCAGGACGGACAGAAGTTCATCGGCGTGCTCTTTTTAGGCGTAGCCTTCGCAAACGGCCAGACCAGCGTCGGCGATGCCGGCATCCCCATCTGGATTATGCTGCTGTGCTCGGCCACCATGGGTATCGGCACCAGCGTCGGCGGCGAGCGCATCATAAAGTCCGTCGGCCAGAGCATGGTTAAGCTCGAGAAGTATCAGGGCTTCTCCGCCGACCTCGCGGGCGCCGCGAACCTGCTGCTTGCCACCCTTACCGGCATCCCCGTGTCCTCCACACACATCAAGACCTGCGCCATCATGGGCGTCGGTGCCGTCAAGCGCCTCTCGGCGATCAACTTCGGCGTCGTTAAGGACATGATGTTCACCTGGTTCTTCACCTTCCCCGCCTGCGGACTCATCAGCTTTGTCATGGCCAAGCTGTTCATGATGTTCCTCTAGTCAAACCGAACGTCCATCTGGACCGCAACACTTCGCCCACCCGTCTTCGCCTCGAAAGGACCCACCCATGGCTAAGAAACCCGATTCGTTCTACTTTGACAACTACGTCGCCTGCGCCGACCTCGCCGTCCAGGCCGCCGAGCTGCTTACCCAGATTTTTGAGAACTTCGATCCCGCGCAGATTCACGACATGCTCAATAAGATGCATGCGATTGAGCATGCGGCAGACAAGAAGCACCACGAGCTCGAAGACGCCCTGCTCACCGCCTTTATCACCCCGCTCGAGCGCGAGGATCTGGATCTGATGAGCTGCGCGCTCGACACCGTGCTCGACCGTATTGAGGGCGTCGTGCAGCGCGTCTACTTCACCAACATTCAGAGCATCCATCCCGACGCCATCGTCATCGCCCACAAGGTGACTGACGCCTGCCGCGCCATGAAAGACCTGATGGTCGAGCTTCCCAACTACCGCAAGTCCAAAACGCTGCGCGAGCTGGTCATCCAGATCAACACCATCGAGTCCGAGGCCGACGAGCTCTACATCAACGCCATGCGCAACCTGCACGTTAACGGCAAGGACCCGCTCGAAGTCATCGCCTGGCGTGACGTGTACGCTTTCCTGGAGTACTGCGCCGACTGCTGCGAGAATGTGGCCGATGTTGTGGATTCGATTGTCATGAAGAACAGTTAATTGGGGGTACGTGTCCCGGCGGCGAAGGGCCGGCCACGGTTTGCTTTCTCACTCCGGCTGCTTTGCAGAGTCGTTCGAAAGTAAACCGTGGCCGGCCCTTCGCCTTACGTACCACCATTGGGAACTTTGGCTGATACTTTGAAAGCGATGAGGCTTTTGTTGGCGGGACCTTTGGACCCGATTGGGAACTTTGGGGCCGCCTTAAACGTTTGGTTGAATGGTGCTTTGGGTACCCTTTGTTTTGCTTTGGGTTGATTCGTTGAATTTGGAGGGCTTGTATGTCTTATTTGGATCTGGCTCGGGGTCGGTATTCTTGTCGTGAGTTTGAAGATCGGGCTGTGGAGCAGGCTGTGGTGGATGCCATTGTTGAGGCTGGGCGTATTGCTCCTTCTGCTTGTAATAATCATCCAACCCGTGTGATGGTGTTGGATACGCCTGAGCTTCTGGAGAAGGCTGCTGCTTGTCAGCCTCGGTTTGCTCGTGATGGATCTATCTTTGGCGCTCCGCTCATCTTCCTTATTTGTAGCGTTACCGAAGACACTTGGGTGCGCCCGTATGACCAGATGAATTCCAGTGAAATCGATACGTCCATAGTGTGCGATCAGATGATGATGGAGGCCACCGAGCAGGGCCTGGGAACGTGCTGGGTATGCCATTTTAAGCCCGAGGTGGCACAGGAGCAGTTCAACCTGCCCGAGGGCGTCTATCCCTATCACATGCTCGTCTGCGGATATCCTGCCGACCACATCGCCGATCCCGAGCATCGCGAGGCCCGTACCATTCCCCTCTCCGACTTCCTCCTCAAGTAGATTTTGGGACATGCCCTAAAACCTATCCTTGACCGCTCACCGGTTCGCCGAGTTCTGCGCCACTATGTGCAGGGCTCGGTTTTCTATGTTGCGCGCCCCGGTACAGTCATAAAAAAGGACCCGCAAGCTGCGGGTCCTTTCTAGGCACTAAATTGTAGGCCGAATGTTAGTCCAGGTCGTCGGCAGCGAAGTTGTCGATCGGGGCGAAGGGATCGGCCACGGGGACAACCGGGTCAGCGACGGGCAGCGGCTCGGCGGGAACAGTCACCGCAGGAGAAGCGGCGGAACCGACCGGCGTGGAGGCCATGAGGTCGGCCGGGAAGGAGTTTTGGGCATCGTCCATGAAGTGCTGGATGAGCTTGAGGTACTCGGCCTTGAACTCCTCACGGGAAGCCTTGAGACGATCGATCTCCTCGAGCTCGGCCTGCTTCTCGGTCAGAGCCTGGCGGATAACCTCGCGTGCCTTGGCGTCAGCCTCGTTGCGGATACGCTCAGCGTTCTCATTGGCATCGTTGACGATGGTCTCAGCGGTCTGCTGGGCAGCGATCAGGGCAGCGGAAATCTGGCGCTCCTGAGCGGAGAAGTCAGGGGCGGGAGCAGCCACGGGGGCGGCAGGAACGGCCTGGGCGGGGGCATCCTGAGCCTGGGCAAGCTGAGCCTGCGCATCGGCAAGCTGCTGCTCGGTAGCAGTCAGACGACCCTTAAGGTCGACGATCTTAGCGAGCATAGCGTCAACCTCAGAGGACAGCGTCTCCAAGAAGACGTCGACCTCGGCAGGATCGTAGCCACGCTTGGCCTCAGAGAAAGTCTGAGCCTGGATGTCTGCAGGGGTAATAGCCATAACAAGTCTCCTTTTTCATCGCCTCGGCGCTACACGCCCGACGTAAGTTACTAAGTCAGTTCTACACGAGTATACCTATAAGAAGCTGCAGAACCAGCCTCTGCACCAACTGCAACGCAATAATCGCAACGACCGGCGAAAAATCGATACCGCCCATTGGCGGGATGAAACGACGGAACAGGTTGAGCCACGGACCGCACACGCTATCGAGCACCGCGGCAATATCCTGAAGCAAACCACCCTGCTTCATGGGAATCCACGTCATAAAGCAGTAGACGACAATGAGCGTGGAATAGAAGTTGAACAGCGTGTTGACCAGCTGGACGATAGTGTAGATGTTGATGGGAATCTCCTCGTCTTGTCTTTACTTAAGGTAGCCGTCGGCACGAAGCTTCTTGAGATCGGAATCTTTGACCTCGCAGCCGGCGGGCAACACCATGAACACGCGGTCGCCCACCTCCTTGACCGTGGCGCCCAGACCGCAGGCAAAGCCGTAAGAGAAGTCCAAGACGCGCTTGGCAACTTCGGTGCGTACGCCCACAAAAATCAGTGCGACAGGCTGCTTGGTGCGAACGCGGCGAACCACGGTCTCCACGTCGTCATAGCTCTCGGGGCGCAGGACATAGGCCGGCAGCTGCGGCGTGGCGTTAATGATATTGCTCGCATAGGCCGAGGCATCGCTCGGTGCAGGCGCGGGCGCAGCGGCGGCACGGGCGCGGGTGTTCTCGGCGTAGCTCGACGGCGTGTCATAGGCACCAGGACGATAACCGCTCGCAACACTGTCCTGCGAGCGCGAAGGCGGGTTATACGTCGTGGCATGGCGGGAGTCATCGCCGACCAGCTGCCCGGAGCGTGTATACACGGCAACCGACTCAGCTTCACCACGGCGCGTCTGACCAAGCAGGCCGTTGCTCGGCTCGTCTTGGGGGTAGAAGCCCTCGCCCGAAGCACCGCTGTAGCCGTTGCCCTGATAACCATCGTCATAGCCGTCATCGTAGCCGTAGTCGTCGTCCTGGCCATAACCCTGGTCGTAACCCTGCTGGCCGCCCAGGTGCATCTTATTTTTAATCTCGTCAAGGAAGCCCATGGTTGTGTCCTCTCGCGGTTTAGTGCAGGCGCCCCGATAATCAGTGCGCACTTCAGAGCCTTATTTTACTGCAAACTCCGGGCTAAATACTACCCTGCCCAGGCGAACGAGCGTAGAGCCCTCCTCAAGGGCAGGCTCAAAGTCCTCGCTCATGCCGCAGGAAAGCTCAGGCAGGTTCAAATCGGGATGCGCTGCCTCCAGCTCATCCCTCAGCTCACGAAGCCCCGCAAAGGTGCGGCGTGCCACATCCTTATTCCCCCGGGGCGCCATAGTCATAAGCCCCTGCACGCAAATTCCCTCAAGTTCCGCAAGCTCACCCGCGGCGGCGCGAATCTCATCGGGCGAAAAGCCTCCCTTCGACTCCTCACCACTCACATTGACCTCAATGAGCACACGCTGGGGGCCGGCGAGTTCGTCTGCCTCAATCTTGCGGACAGCACGGCTCGAGATCGCCTGCGCCAGATGCAGCGAACCCACCGAGTGAATCAGCTCGGCTGAGCCCAGCACCGCATTGATCTTATTGGTCTGCAGGTTGCCGATCATATCGAAGCGCACCTCGGGCAGCTCCGGATGCCCCGCCAGACCCGTGAGCTTGCGAACCAGCTCCTGCGGGCGATTCTCGGCAAAATGGCGATACCCCGCCTGGATGGCGGCAACGGTCTCATCGACACCAACGGTCTTGGACACGGCAATGAGGCGCGCGGCGTCGTGGGGACGGCCCGCGCGATCGAGCGCCGCATAAAAACGTTCCAGAATCTGCTCGCGGCGAGCGCGCATCAAGTCCAAATAGTTATCCATTGCTAATCGCCTCCGCTGACAGCCAAACAAGTAGTCCCATGCTAACGCAAGAGCGCGGCCCCGCATGTGCAAGGCCGCGCTCACTTAGGTATTTACAATCTTTCGACGAACGGGGTTACTTACTCCTCGTCGTCCTCGCCATCGTCCTCATCCTCAAGATGATCGAGCAGGTAGCGAAGACCCTCGCTGACCTCGTTAGCGGGCACCTTGGCAACGTAGTGCGCGTCGACGGCGGGCCTCATGATAACGCCCTCGCCCGAAGGCACGCGCATGCTCTCGAGCTCATCCTCATCAGTGCGGGCGATATCGCCGGCATTCATGCGCTGACCAGTCAGCAGGAAGGTCAGACGGCAGGCGGCATCGATGGAAATCGAGGCGATGCGATCGAGGTAGCGCGAAACCATGATGGCGCGGCGCAGGTCGTCATAGTTGCTGTCATCGTCCATAAAGTCGCCCGTATCCATACGGTTAAAGGTGCGGAAGAACTTCTCATAGGCGGCGCGCACTGGCTCGTCCTCGACGGCAAGGTTGCAGATGATGGACATGTCATTGGTGACGAGCGCAGAAAGCGAAGAGCCCAGCACCTGGTAGACGGCCTCAGCCTCGGCCTCGACCGTACCGACAAGCTCCTTGGGCAGCGAGATGTCGGCCTTGACCATGTGACGCGTGGCGCGGCAGATTTGGCGAACCTTATCGGTCATGCGCTGCAGGTTAAAGTCGACGTAGATAATCGTCTGCAGCAAGCGGAAGTCGGAGGCGACCGGCGACTGCGTGGCGATCAGGTTGTAGCAGACGGCCTCCAGGTTGGCGCAGCGCGCGTCAATCGAAAGCGTGCGCTTCTTGGTCTTGGTGGCGAGCTTGCGGTCGTCGGTCACATAGGCCTTCACGGCATCGTGGAGGGCCAGATCGACGGCCTCGTAGATGCTCAGCATCTCGTGGCGGGCCTCGATGAGCTGACGGGAAAACAGTTTACGCATGGTTCACTCCAATCAGTTGGGTGCGGTCATGCCGCCCGCACAGTGAATACACACCGGACCAGGTCCGATCAGCTTGGGACTAGTCGCACCGATCAGCCAAAGCGGCCGGTGATATAGTCTTCCGTCCGCGAGTCCACCGGACTGGTGAAGATCGCGTCGGTTTGACCATACTCGATGAGCGTGGCGGGCTCGCCGGCAACTTCCTGCAAGAAGAATGCGGTGTAGTCGCTAATACGAGCTGCCTGCTGCATTGAATGCGTGACGATGATGATCGTCATCTCGGGCGCCAGCTCGGCCATCAGATCCTCGACCTTAGAGACGGACGTGGGGTCGATGGCGGAGCAGGGCTCGTCCATCAGGAGGACATCGGGTTGCACCGCAAGCACGCGCGCGATGCACAGACGCTGCTGCTGACCGCCCGAGAGCGCCAAACCATCCTTGTTGAGCTGATTGGATACCTCTTTCCAGAGGTTGGCGCGTTTGAGCGATTCTTCCACGATGTCATCGAGGTCGCTTTTGCTAGTCACGCCCTGCAGACGAGGGCCAAAGGCGACATTCTCGTAAATGGATTTGGGAAACGGGTTGGGCTGCTGAAAGATCATGCCCACGCGACGACGGAGGTCGACCGGGTCGACGCCCTCGGCATAGATATCATTGCCGTCGAGCGTCATGGTGCCCTCGACGCGCGTACCCTCGATCAGGTCGTTCATGCGGTTGATGCAGCGCAAAAACGTCGACTTGCCGCAGCCCGAAGGGCCAATGAAGGAGGTGATGGCGTTTTTAGCGATGTTGAGGTCAAGCCCCGTCAGCGCATGAAAGTCACCGTACCAAAAGTTGAAATCCTTGGCCGTAATGGCCGCTTGCTCCAGCGTGGGAGCGGACTGATAAACGGACATGGGACTCCTTAACTAGCGACGTTTGCGCGACAGGAAGCGCGCAAACAGGTTGAAGGCCAAAATGATCACCATCAGCAAGAGCGCAGTGCCGTAGGCTGCGTTCATGTTGATGCCGTCGTTGGCAAGCAGGTACAGGTGAACCGTCATGGGGCGGCCGGAATCGAGCGGCGAAATAGGTAGATTGATGGCCTGGCCCATGGTGTAGAGCACCACCGCGGTCTCGCCAATGGCACGGCCGATGGCGAGGACGATGCCCGTGGCAATACGGCCAAAGGCAGAAGGAAGTACGATCTTGGAGACAACCTGCCACTTGGTGGCGCCCAGGCCGTACGCGCCCCAACGGATATAGCGTGGAACGGCGCGAATGGCCTCTTCGGTGGTGCGCATGACGATGGGAAGCATCAAGAGCGCGAGTGCCAGAGCGGCAGAGACCATCGAAAGGCCCAAGCCCATGGCCTCGACAAACAAGGCGTAGCCAAACAGGCCCATAACGATGGAGGGCACCGAGGCCAAAGCGTCAGCAGCGTAGCGGATGAGCTCGACGACCTTGCCCTGCTTGGCGTACTCGGCCAGATAGACGGCTGCCAGCACAGCGATCGGCGTGCAGATAAGCATGGCGAGCGCCGTCACGTAGACGGTCGAGACGATCGTGGGCCAAATTCCGCCCTCGGCGTTGACGCCCTGGGGCCAACCGAAGATAAAGTCGAGCGAGATATGCGGCAGGCCGTTGATGACCACGTAGGCGATGATGGCGACCAGCACCAGCGTGGTGATGTAGGCAGCGGCACGAAACACACCGAGCATGATCTTGTTGGACAGGTCCTTGTTGATGCGGCCCTTTTTGCCGTGGGAAAGGGCACGCTTGATGCGCTCGCGCGACGAGGTCGTATCGACCGTCGTGTCAACGGAATCGGACATAGCCTACCCCCTCTTCTTCTTGGAAATAAGACGGACGATGCCCACCAGCGTGGCGGAGATGACAAACAGGACCACGCCCATGCCGAACAGCGCCGAGCGGTGCAAACCCGAGGAATAGCTCATGTCGAGCGCAATCTGGCTCGTGAGCGTCGAGATGGGGCTCGCAATGCTGTCGGGAATAACCGGGGCGTTACCCACGACCATGAGCACGGCCATGGTCTCGCCGATGGCACGGCCCATACCCAGCACGATGGCATCCACGATACCCAGCTTGGCGGCAGGTAACACGACCTTATAGATGGTCTGCCACTTGGTAGCGCCCATGGCATACGATGCCTCACGAATACCCATGGGAATGGAATTGAGAGCATCGATGGTAAGCGTGGTGATGGTAGGGACGATCATGATGGCAAGCACGAACCACGCCGTCAGCGCACCAAAACCAAGGCCGCCGGTCAGCTGTGCGATAAACGGGCGGATGATGATCATGCCAAAGAAGCCGTAGATGAAATCCCCACAAACCGTATACAATCGAAGGGATACCGGCCAGCAGGTCGACGGCAGGGCTAATGAGCTTGCGCACGCGCTTGCTGGCAATCTCGACCAGGTAAACGGCCGTACCCACGCCCAGCGGCACGCCCATGGCGAGCGCACCGACGGTCACCAGACCCGAGCCGGCAAGCAGCGACAAGATGCCGTAGTGGCCCTCGGAAGGCGCCCACGTAAAGCTAAAGAAGTCCGCCAGACCGATGTCGGTAAAGACGGGAAGCGCCGAGTACGTGGTAAAGACAAAAATCAGGATGACGGTAACGACCGCCAAGAACGCGCAGGCAAAGAAGATCCACTGCAGCGCTTTCTCCTTGATATAGGTACTGCGCGATACGAGCGCCAGCTCGCGCTTCTTGGGCGCCTGAGCATTCTGCTCAGCCTGGGAGTTTTCCTGTGCTTCCATGCTACTCACTCCCCTTCTCGTCGTTGGTGACGGGAATAAAGCCCGCCTCGCGAATCTGCTTGTCCATCTTTTCGGACGTCACGTAGTCGATGTAATCCTGCGCCTGCTGCGAAGGCTCGCCCTTCACAAAGAAGTAAAGGTCGCGCGAGATGGGATAGCCGCCGCTCGCGACCGTCTTCTCGGACGCCTCAACATGATTGACCGAGACGGCCTTGACCGAGGTCTTGGCGTTGAGGCTATCGACGAAGCCCAGCGAAATGTAGCCAATAGCGCCACGCGAGCGGGACACGACATCGCGTACCTGGCCCGTACCCGAAAGAACAGCCGAACGGCGATCGAACGGCGTGCCGTCCATCACGATGGTACGAAAGGCCTCGCGCGTACCGGACGCCTCGTCGCGATTGATAACCTGGATCTTCAGGTCCTCGCCACCGACTTCTTTCCAGTTGGTGATCTTGCCGGCGTAAATATCGCGGAGCTGCTCGGTCGAGAGGTTATCGACCGGGTTGTCGTCGTTCACGATGACCGCAATACCGTCGTGGGCAATGACGATGGGGGTCAGGCCCAGATCCTGTTCGTCGGCATTGAGTCCACGGGAGGAGCTGGCAATATCGGCCGTGCCGGCGCTGACGGCCTCGATGCCAGCGGAAGAACCCAGACCGGAGACGAGCACATCGATGCCGGTCTCCTCCTTAAAGCCCTCGGCCGCAATCTCGGCGATAGGAAGGCAGGTCGTGGAGCCGGCGACGGTAATGGAAGAGGTAGAAGATCCCGAAGAACAGGCGCACAGCGTAAGCGTAAGCACAGCGGCGCTCAGGACCGATACGATCTTTCTCATAGCATCACGCCGATCGCAGCATGGCGCCCACAAGCGCCGTTCTCGTTACGGTAGGAATAAAAGCGGTCGTTCTGACGCACAGTCGAAAGCTGAGTATCCACGATATTATCCGCGTCGACACCGACATCTACCAGCGCCTCGCAAATGGCAGCGGAAAGATCGAGCATGCGAGAGGTGCTCGCATCGATGCACGAGAACTCGGCGGCAAAGCGATCCATGAGTTCCTGGGATACCTCATATTCGTCACCCAAGATATGGGGGCCGATATAGGCGGAAACGTCGCTCGCATCGCAGCCGGCAGCATCGCAAAGCGCCTGGCACGCCTTGGCAGAAATACGTGCAATCGTGCCCTTCCAACCGGAGTGCACCACGGCAAATCCGCCAGGGGCCACCAGCACCACGGGAACGCAGTCGGCAAAGCAGAGCAGCACGGGCACGTTATGCTCCGTACAGACGATGGCATCGCAGCCCTCGGCAATCTGCTCGCGGACGTCCTCAAGGTCATCGGCGCCGTTCGAGGTCACCGCAACGATATGGTCACCATGGACCTGATTGGGAACGAGCAGGTTGTGCCCGCACTCGGCGGCACCCATAGCCTCGAGTGCGCGGCGACGATTTTCTTGAACAGCAAAGGGATCATCGCCAACATGCGAGCCCAAGTTGAGTGAGGAGTACGCATCTTCGGAAACGCCACCGGCGCGCTCGGTGAAGACAAAGCGAACATCGGATGTCGCGCCCTCCACCAACGTAACTCCATCATGGTCGACACGCGAAACTTTGTCCGCACGTGCTGCCATACTAAAGCCTCCTAATAACACAAGTACCGCGGCATCGCCGCTACAGCCCGCGTTTATACGGCTGTCATACTTCTCTAAAAGGATACCTGCTGCGCTGGAGGCAATCGTAAAGGGAACGTAAGGAGATTGGAGGTTCTAGTTTACAAAGTCGAAATAAAAAGGGCGCGTCCATACGAACACGCCCCTGTGCACAACAATGCAAAGAACGACTTAGAAGCTGCCGCGCTTCAGGAAGTCGGGAAGCTCGAACTGATCGTTGCCGAAGTTAGGAAGCTCGGTGCCACCGACGTTGCGGGTCGGAGCGGCCTGAGCCGGACTGGTGGCCGGAGCGGTGCGCTGCGGCTCAGCGGAGGCAGCTGCCTTGCTCTGAGACTGCTGAGCGGCAAAGAGCTCGTCCTGACGGTTGACGTTGGAGTCGGAGAAGCCCGTAGCGATGACGGTGATACGCACCTGATCGCCCAGGGACTCGTCGACAACGGTACCGAAGATGATGTTGGCCTCGGGGTCGACGGCGTTGGCGACAACGTCGGCGGCGTCGCTGATCTCCTGGATGCCCAGGTCCTTGGAACCGGCGATGGAGAGCAGCACGCGTGTGGCACCATCGATGGAGCTCTCGAGCAGCGGGCTGGAGATGGCCTGCTGGGCTGCGTCGACGGCACGGGTATCCCCAGAAGAGGTACCGATACCCATCATGGCGGTACCGGCCTGCTTCATGATGGTCTTAACATCGGCGAAGTCCAGGTTGATGATACCGGGGACGGTGATGAGGTCGGTGATGCCCTGGGTGCCCTGGGAAAGGACGCCATCGGCAATCGCGAAGGCCTCGAGCATGGTGGTCTTCTTCTCGGCGATGTCGAGCAGCTTATCGTTAGGGATGACGATCATGGTGTCGACGCAATCGGAGAGGGTCTTAATGCCCTCCTCGGCGCTCTTCTTGCGCTTGCGGCCCTCGAAGGTGAAGGGCTTGGTCACGACGGCGACGGTCAGTGCACCGACCTCGTTCATCGCGATATCGGCAACGATGGGAGCAGCGCCGGTACCGGTGCCACCGCCCTCGCCGCAGGTGATGAACACCATGTCGGCGCCAGCGAGCGCCTCGGCAATGTCGTCACGGGACTCATCGGCAGCCTTGCGGCCAACCTCGGGGTTGGCGCCGGCGCCCAGGCCGCGGGTAAGGTCGGTGCCGATGTGCACCTTGATATCGGCATCAGAGATCGCGAGTGCCTGAGCATCGGTGTTGATGGCAACAAACTCGACGCCGCGGATGCCCTCTTCGATCATTCGATTGACCGCGTTGGTACCGCCGCCGCCGACGCCGACCACCTTAATGACGGCAAGGTAGTTGTTGATCTCTGTCTCGTGCATGTCGGTCCTCCGAACAAAGGTTATAGCCATAGCATGGGTCGACCCCTGCGCACATTAACCTTCAGGTTGAAAGTAAATGCAAAGGTAAACCGTATTATGTTTGCACATTATGAACGTATCAGTCAAATAATTGACCGTGAAAACCAAACAAACCAGATAAACGGCGTGGTATGGCCCCTCAACAAAGCATCAATCAGCGCTACGAGGTCGGAGCATTCCTAAATGTGTAGTTGCCCGGAGAGCGCACATTGATATACGTTACGCCCTCTACCTGCGAAAGCAACTTGGTGACCACGCGTTCCTTCTTGGCGATATCGTCCGAATCGCCCAGCGACACCTCAATGCCGTTATTGAGGTTTGCCGAGATGGCTTCGACCGAAGGCGTGGAAATATCCTTGACTTGTCCCAAGAACTCGCTCGAAAAACCACGCACATAATCCAGGCCGGCCTTAACGGCTTTGGAGTTCACCGCCTGGCCGGAAACCGGAGCGACATCTGCCGAGACATCAGTCAACAACACCGCGCCGTAGTGCTTAGCGAGCGCCAGTGCGGCATCGATTCCGGTCAAGGTATTTGAGCCCTGCCCTGTCGTGATGACGTTGCCCTGGTCGTCCACTTCGACCGACGTCGACAGCGGGGCGATCCAGGTGTCATCATCCCCGATGGCCCAGGCAAGGTCATCGGAGCTGATATAGGCAATTGCGATGACCTTGCGCTCCATAGGCGTGATGATGAGCGTATGCGGGAACTGACGCTGGACATCCACGCCCGAGACCCACGGGTTCTGCTTGAGGTCCTCGGTAATCTGGTCGGGATCGACGTTGAAAAGCGACGTTCCCTCGGGCAAATCGATCAGCTGGATAGCATCGTGCTTCGTCACATGCTCGCTGCCTTGAATCTGAATATCAGTGGCGGTAAACAATCCAGAGTTGATCACCACGATGGCAACGACGACGAGCACGGCCAAGGCGGCCAGAACGCCGCCCACGATTTTGCCTTTGCCTGTAACGACAGAAGCGGCGTCTGATGTTTTATTTACCATCGCCCCAAGTGAAGACAACGGGTTTACGCCTTTTTTACCCGAAGGCTTCTTGGCGGTAGCCGGCACCGATGTCAGCGAGCGCGGTTTCGATGCGCCCAGTGTGCGACCTGGACGCGCCGCTTTAGTTCCCGTCGAAGGCTTAGGAGTTGCCATGGGGCGGGCAGGCTTGGCGCCCATAACAGGCTTTGACGTCACTGAGGGACGCGAGGACTTTTTTACGGCCGGACGATTACCGAGCTGCGAGCCGACGACCGGACGACCGGTCTGTCGAGCATGCCCGACAGACTTAGAGTGCGCGACGGCATTGCGTTGAGGTTTGGCAGGCGCGCCGGAACGCCCTCCGGCGCGGCGGAAGGTGGGTTTCGATGCTCTAGAAGCCGAGGAATTTAACTTCCGGTCTGAGCTCGATGCCATACGCCTCCCTCACCTTTCCGTGCACATGTCTGATAACCGCGGCAACGTCATCGGCCGAGGCAGTTCCGTTATTAACGATAAAATTAGCGTGAACGGGCGAAACTTCCGCGCCGCCAATCGAAAAACCCTTTAATCCACAATCCTCGATAAGCTTGCCCACGCTCGCATCGGGCGGATTGCGAAAGACCGACCCGCAGGATGCGCGACCCATGGGCTGCGTACGCTTACGCCTCGTCAGGTACCGTTCCATGCGCTCGCGGATGTCGGCCTTGGGCGCCGATTTAAGCTTGAGCACGCACTCGAGGATGATCTCATTGCGGGGAAGGCTACATTCGCGGTAGCCCCAAGTGATCTCGGACCCCGCATAATGCTTGATACCGGATGCCGGGTCAAACGTTACGACATCCTCAACCAGCGAGCCAATCCACTCGGTCCGTGTGCCTGCATTCATAGATATCGCACCGCCGACCGAACCAGGAATGCCAACGGCAAACTCAAGGCCCGAGAGGCTACGCGACAGGGCATCGTTGACCAGGCGCGCAAACATCACGCCCGCACCGACCGTCAGCGTACAACCGTCATCGGCAACAACCGTGCGCTGAAACTCACGTCCGAGCGAAATGACGGCACCGCGATAACCGCCATCGGCAACCAGCAGATTGGAGCCCTTGCCGATGATGACCCACGGCACCTGCTCGCGATCGAGCACCGCCACGGCGCGGCGAAGGGCATGATAGCTATGGCACGTCACAAAGAGGTCGGCCTTGCCGCCGATACGATAGCTCGTATGACGCGCAAGGCGCTCGTCCTCGATCACATCCGTGTCGATCATGCCCGAGAGCGCCATGACGGCGTTAAACAGACCCATTAGACTTAAGCGTCTTTCTTGGCAGTCAGATACTCAATGAACTCGGGACCGACGGTCGTAACGTCACCGGCACCCATAGTGAGCAGCAGGTCACCCTCGCCCACCATCTGCTCGAGCTCCTGATTGAGCTCAAGACGGCTGGAGCAGTACACGACCTCCTTGCCAGGATGCTTGGCGCGCACGGTATCGGCGAGCATCTTAGAGGTGACACCCGGAATGGGCATCTCGCCAGCCGAGAACACATCAATCAGCAGCAGTTTATCGGCATTGGCAAATGCATCGGCAAAGTCGTCGCACAGGGCTTGCAGGCGCGAATAGCGGTGCGGCTGGAACACGACGTCGACATGCTTGTAGCCCAGCGACGAAGCGGCAGCAAGCGTCGCCTTGATCTCGGTGGGGTGATGGCCGTAATCATCGACCACGGTGATGCCATCGATATCGCCCACGTGAGTAAAGCGACGGCGGACGCCCTCAAAGCTCGAGAGCGCCTTGGCGGCCGCGTCGATGTCAAGGCCCAGGACATGGGCGACGGTAAGCACCGCCGTAGCGTTGAGCATGTTGTGGCGACCGGGATTGCTCTTGATCTCCACGGCATGCTCGGTTCCGTCCTCAAAGCGAACGATAAAGTCACTCTGGATGCCCTTGACATCCGGGTGCATGCAGACGATGTCGTTGCTCTCGGCAAAGCCGTAGGAAAGCACGTGACGGCCCGTCGACTTGGCGAGCTCGACCAGATGCGGGTCCTCACCGCAGACGATGACGGTGCCGTCCTCGCCCACCAGGCTCATGAATTTGGCGAAAGTTGCCTCGATCTCCTCGATACCCGAGTAGTGATCAAGGTGATCGGCCTCGACGTTGGTCACAATGACCACGTTGGGGTTCAGGAACAGGAAGGAGCTGTCGGACTCGTCGGCCTCGGCGACAAAGTAGTCGCCCGAGCCGTTCTTGCCGTTCGTGTCATAGCCCTCTACGATGCCACCGATCAGGAAGCTCGGATCCAGACCCATGCGGTCGAGCATGGTGGCGCACATCGAAGACGTGGTGGTCTTGCCATGCGTGCCGGCAACAGCGACGGTGGTGTAGCCGTGGCCCAAAGCAGAGAGCATCTTGGCACGGGGCCACACGGGAATACCAAGCTCGCGAGCGCGCACGAGTTCAGGGTTGGACTCCGGAATAGCGGTGGAGACAACAACCACGTCGGGCTTGACCTCGTCAATCGTGGCGGCCTCATGGCCCACATGCACCTTCACACCAGCGCGGGTAAGCTGGCGGATATAACGTGACGTCTTAAGGTCGGAGCCGGTAACGGCATAACCGCGCTCGTGCAGAACGAGGGCGATGCCGCTCATGCCGGCGCCGCCGATACCGATAAAGTGGGCGCTCTTAAACTCGGGCGCGGAGGTTGCAGTCTGGGAATCAGCCATGTGCTCGTGTACTCCTTGCGTAAACACTGCCTGTAACCCGTTAACTGTACCGCACCTACCGCATCAGCGCGAGGACGACCGACGATATCCCGTCTAACTAACGCAAACCCTCTACCGCATCCGCCAGAAGAGCGGCGGCCCTATCCTGAGCCAGACCACGCGCCGCCTGACGCATGGCGTCGCGCGCCGCCGCGTCATCGACCAGGTGCAGCAGTTCATCGGCAAAGGCAGAACCGTCGATATCGGCATCGGCGCAGAGCACGCCGGCCCCGGCGTCGACCAGATAACGGGCATTGGTGGTTTGGTGGTCGGCCGTCGCATGCGGATACGGCACGAGCACCGAAGGCACGGCGAGCGCCGCGATCTCGGCCACGCTCGATGCGCCCGAACGCGAGAGCACCAAATCGGCAGCAGCCAGCATATCGCCCATGTTGTCGATGTAAGGCTGGACGCGGTAACGCCTCGCCTCCTCAGGCGTCAGCGCCAAAGCGCGCTCGGTCTCCTCAAAGCCGTCGGCACCCGTCGAATGCAACACATAGAGGTTCTTGCGCGAAAGCAGCTCGTTTTTGAGCGAAGCCACGCGCTCGTTGAGGTGCTGGGCGCCAAGTGAACCGCCAAAGACGAGCAGCAGCATAGCGTCCTCGGGAACGCTAAGTGCCTTGCGGCCGCGAGCGCGATCGCCCTCGATCACCGAGCGACGTACGGGGTTGCCGGTCATGAGCACGTGGCCGGGGTCACCTTCGCGCTCAAAGACCGAGCGCGCTGCCGGCACCGAGATGCACACGCGGGCGGCATGGGAGTTCATCATCTTGTTGGCCAGGCCCGGAACAGAGTTCTGCTCATGCAGCAGATACGGGACGCCTGCGCCCTTGCACCACCCCAGCAGCGGAACCTCGACATAGGCACCAAAACCGATGGCGGCATCGGGCTTACCGACCTTTGAGAAATGACTGGCGAGCGCACGCTTGGCCTTGTTGACACGCCACAGCGAGGTCAGCGCCGTCCAAGGGCGGGAGCGGTCGAAGCCCGTGACCGTAATGGGCACAAAATCAAACCCAGCCTCGGGGACCAGACGACCCTCGAGCTTGCGCGACTGGCCCACGAACACAACGTGGTGGCCACGGTCACGCAGCTCTTCGGCCAAGGCGAGCGCGGGGTTGATGTGTCCTGCCGTGCCGCCGGCTGCAATAGCAACGGTCATCTTATCGGTCATGGTAGTCCCTTCGTACACGCGGTCCCTGATCGTCGGTGCGCAGACGCGCCGACGGGTCCGAGTTCAAATCGATTCGATTATATCCGCCGCCCGCGTTGCGAGGAGTGGGGCGCTGAGGACGACCTTGCGGCGCCGTTCGCTGACGCGGACGGGCTGCCGGCTCGGTCGCAGAGCCATCCAGGACGGTAAAACCGTTACGCGAAGATCGCTCGCCGCGCACGTGGGGTACGCCGGCGGTACTCTCATCCATAACGGCAAAGCTCTCGCGGCGACGGTCGTACTCATCGCGACGGGCGCTCTCGTACGAAACGCGCAGGATCAACCCGGCAAGCATGAGCGACACAATAATCGACGAACCGCCGTAGCTAATAAACGGCAACGGTTTGCCCGTCATGGGAAACACGTTGAGAATGCCCAACGCGTTAATCAAAAACTGCACCGCGAGAATGACCGCGGAGCCAGACGCCATAAGCGCGCCCCGACGATCGGTCGCCTGCTCGGCAATGCGAAACGCCGAGTAGATCAGCATCGCAAACACCAAGAAGAACAGCACGGTTCCGACAAAACCGACTTCCTCGCCAATGATGGCCAGGATGTAGTCGTTGTGCGCCTCGGGCAGATACGAGTACTTCATGGTTGAGTTGCCGATGCCACGGCCGAACAGACCGCCCGAGGCAAAGGCCATGATGGCAAGCGTGGCCTGATAGCCGTCACCATACTCGTCGGCCCAAGGGTTCAAGGCAACCTGAATACGCACCATACGGTACGGCTCTGCGACAAGTGCAATCACGATCACGAGAATGCCGAAGATTAGCACGCCGATGATAAATCTGGGGTCGAGACCCGCAAACAACGCCATGCACATGAGGGTCAACAGGATGATCAGGACAGTACCGAAATCGGGCTGGATAAAGATCAGAAAGAGCGAAATGCCCAGGTAGATGCCCATCTTGCGAAGGAATTCGTTGATGTCGCCACCGGGCGAAAAGAAGCGATCAAGCATGATGGCCGAATACGCAATGGCAAATGGCTTTAAAAACTCGGAAGGCTGGAACTGAATACCGGCGATGTTGAGCCAGCGCGTGGCGCCACGGCTGCCGCTGCCCACCAAGAACACCAGAAGCAGTAGCCCTATCATGCCGATAAGGAAGATCCTGAGCACATCCTCCCCAAACCAGCTGTCCGGCAAAACGCGCACGATGGCAATCAGCGCCAGAACACCGACCACGGCAAACGCGGCCTGTCGACCCAGAAAAAACGTCGCCGAGCCATTCTCGTGCAGCGCCTCGACCGAAGACGCCGAGTACACCATCAGCAGGCCAAAGCATACCAAGGTAAACAAGCAGGCCATGAATATCAAACGGGGGCGCATGATACGGGCGGGAACGCCGGCAATATAGCGTTCGCTAAATGACTGCCCGCCGCGGCTGGAGCGCGGTGTGGTGCGACGTGAGGAAGCACGGTCCGAGTCGGGCCTCCTCATACCTTGTCGGGGGCTCTCCTCTCTCACCGGCAACCCCTATTCCATTTGCGATTTCGCCGCAGCGGCAAGCTGAGCCACATAGTCCTTAAACACGCGGCCGCGCTCCTCATAGCCCGAGAACTCATCGAACGAAGAGCAGGCAGGAGAAAGTAAGATCACATCGCCACGGCTCGAAAGCGAACGGGCAACGTCCACGGCGTCGCGCAGGTCATCCGCCTGGGCGATATCCACATCGCCATCGACATCAGCCTCGTCCATAGCAGCGGTGAAGCGCTCGCGCGCATCGCCAAAGCAGACGACCGAGCGCACGTTGTCCATAACGACGCGCGCGAAGTCCGTGAGCGGCGTGCCCTTATCGTGGCCGCCGAGCAGCAAGATCACGTCGTCATCGGGAAATGCCGTCAGTGCCTTCTCGACCGCATCGGTGTTGGTCGCCTTGGAATCGTTGACGTAGCGCACGCCGTCAATCTCGCCACACGGCTCCACGCGGTGCTCGAGCGGCTGGAACGAGGCAAGACCGCGGCAGACACCGTCGACATCGGCACCGACCGCCAAGGCAGCCGTGGCAGCGCACAGGGCATTGATAACATTGTGATGGCCCGAGATCTTAAGCTCGGATATAGCGATGAGCGGGGTCTCGACACCCTTTAGACGCACGATCATCTTGCCATCGCGCACAAAGGCGGCATCCTCGCCCTCAGGCTCGTCAAAGGCAACCTTGCAGATGCGACGACCCGGCGTGTAGATGTACTCATCGAACTCGTGAATGCCGGCGTCTTCGACGTCGACAACCACCAGATCGTCATCGACCATATTGTCAAACAGCTTGATCTTGGCAAGCGCATAGTTCTTATGGCTCTTATGCCAGCCCAAGTGGTCGGGAGTGATGTTGAGCAGCACCGCCACGCGAGGGTGGAGCTCGGTGGTCGTAGCAATCTGATAGCTCGAGAGCTCAGCCACAAACCACTCGTTGCGGGCTCGGCCGTCAATCTCGTTGACCGGCGGCCCCGCTGGCCTCGCCGGCAGCCTTGAGCAGATAATCAGTCAGCGACGTGGTGGTCGTCTTGCCGTTGGTGCCCGTGATGGCAATCCAGTTATCGGGCGACAGGCGATAGGCAAACTCGGGCTCACCCATAATCTGGGCGGCATGCTCGCGCCCGGCCTTAAAGAAGCCCGAGAACTCCGAGATGCCCGGGCACGTCACGCATACGTCATAGGCGCCCTCGACCTGTTCGGTCCCATAGACAAACGACGCACCAGCAGCCTCGAGTGCACGCGTGGCGTCATTGGGCTCAGAGGTGCCGCCGCCATACACGGTAACGGCGCTTACGCGCTCGGGATGCGCCAGCGCCCAGCGGGCGACATCGAGACCGGATTTGCCCTGACCCAAAACGAGCAGGCTAAAGACATCAGCAAGAGGCATGAAAGACCACTATCCCAACTGGAAGAACAGAGCAAGGCCAACGGCACCAAAGGCCGCAGCGACAATCCAAAAACGGATGACAACCTTGGTCTCGGCCCAGCCCTTCTTTTCGAAATGATGATGGATGGGCGCCATAAGGAAGACGCGCTTGTGCGTAAAGTGGAAGTAGACAACCTGAATCATGACCGACAGGGTCTCAACGATAAACAGGCCGCCGATGATGAGGGAGACGACCTCGGTGTTGGTCATGATGGACGTGCAGGCAAACGCGGCGCCCAGGGCAAGCGAGCCGGTATCGCCCATAAAGATGCTCGCCGGATAGCAGTTGAACCACAGAAAGCCCAAGCAGGCACCGGCACACGCGGTGCAGAAGATGGACAGGTTCACGTCTCCGTGCAAAAACGCCATGGCAGCCATGGCGAGCATGGCAATCATAGAGGTGCCGCCAGCAAGACCATCAAGGCCATCGGTCAGGTTCACGGCATTGGAAAGACCGGCGATCATCAGCCAGCAAAAGACAATGTAGAGCCACGGGAACGAAAGGCCGCAGATGGTGGTCGAAAGAACACCGAGGTCAATCGTCAGGCCGCCGGGAAAACGAATCTCGGGGGCGACGCCGCACCAGTTGACGGCGAGCACCGTAAAGGTGACACAGATAATGGTTAGGCCGATCATCTTGGCATGGGGCGTCAGACCGAGCGAGCGCCCATGCGTAACGGAGGTCAGGTCGTCGATCAGGCCCAGCACGCCGGTTGCCAGCGTGGCGAGCAGCACGAGCACGAGCTCGGTGGTGAGCTTGCCCATCAGCAGACAGGTCAGCGAGATCGCGACGAGGATGACAACGCCACCCATGGTGGGCGTTCCCTGCTTAACCAAATGACGCTTGGGGCCGTCGGCACGAACCTGCTGGCCGATACCCTCGACCTTGAGCAGCTTGATCCACCACGGCATGAGCAGCAGCGCAATGGCAGCGGCGATGGCAAGCCCCCAAAAAGCCTGATACGTTGGATACGAGGGATTGCCGAACATGGGCTAGCACACACCTTCCACAAAGCGGTCGAGCTCAACAAAGCGGGAACCCTTGACCAGTACAACATCATGTTTTTCAAGCGCGCCGCCCATGCGGTCGAGCACCTGCTGATAATCGGAGAACACCTGGATGCGGTCCTCGTCCATACCCATCATGCGCGCGGCATCGGCCATAAGCTGGGCCAGCTCACCACCCACGCACGCCAGCATATCGAGCTTCTTGGCGGCGGCATAGGCGCCCACGAGCTCATGCATGCGAGGAGCCTCATCGCCCATCTCGCCCATCTCGCCCAGGATAGCCATGCGAGACCCCGTGCACGAAAGCGAGCACAGCAGATCGAGGCCAGCAGCCATCGATTCGGCACTGGCGTTATAGGAGTCATCGATGATGCGTGCACCGCTCTTGGCGCGCTTGATCTCCTGGCGGTGACCGGTGATCGTGAGGCCCCTAAAGGCAGCATCAATCTGCTCGGGCGTCACGCCCAAGCGATAGGCAACCGCGGCGGCCTTAACGGCATTAGGAACGGACTGCACGCCGGGGATGGCAAGCATGGTATCGATCGTCTCACCCTGGCCAAAATCGAGCGTAAAGACCGGACGGCCCTCGTCATCAACACGAATGTCGCGGGCACGGACCTCATCATCGTCCGAGACGCCGGCCAGCATCACGTCGATACCAGCAGGCTGGGCGAACGTATCGCGAATGAACGGCGTAAAGTCGTCCTCGCCGCCCAAAACCAGCAGCGGCAAGAAGTCGCCGGCGGCGCACATACCCTGGACAATCTCGGCCTTAGCGCGGGCGATGTTCTCGCGGCTACCCAAAATGCCGATGTGAGAGGTGCCGATCTTGCTCACGATGGCAAGGTTGGGATTGGCGGACTGGGACAGGCGCTCGATCTCGTGGAAATGGTTCATGCCCATCTCGAGCACCAGGACCTCGGTATCGGCCGGAGCGGAAAGCACCGTGAGCGGCATGCCGATCAGGTTATTGAAATTGCCCTTGGTGGCCCAGACACGATAGCGCTTGGCGAGCACAGCGGCGAGCACGTCCTTGGTCGTCGTCTTGCCGATGGAACCTGTAATGCCAACGACCAGGCAGCCAAGCTCCAGACGGTACGCGTGCGCCAAACGCAGCAGAAACTCCTCGGGATCATCGGTCAGCAAGATGGCACAGCCCTTGTCCTGCGCCAGCGAGACCAGCTCGGCCTCGGGCTCACGCGTCATCACGATGGCGCCGGCACCCGACTGGACGGCACGGGAAGCAAAATCATTGCCGTCGACATTTTCACCGGGAAAGGCGACGAAAATCGTCCCTTCCTCGACCTGGCGCGAGTCGATAACGCACCCGCGGCATACCCGATCGGCTTCTCCCGTCACGGTTCGGGCCCCTGTTGCGGCCGCGAGGTTGTTGACGGCGATCTCTATCATTGCAGCTCCCCTGTAAACCTAATAATGCTATCGGCGTATTGTATCCCAGCGCCGCACATGCGTGGTGCAGGGCATGTGAACACCCTCATATGGGACAACAAACCACGCCCCAAAGATTGTAACCCCCTACTTCGTGTGTGGGATACCCAGCACGTCGAGCGCGTTGGCCATAATGGACTGGAACGGCACCGCAGCGGCATCTGAGCCGCTCGGCGTTCCGTCGAGCGTGATATAGCACAGCACCTTGGGCGATTGTGCCGGTGCAAAGCCCATAAAAGACGACATGTAATTCTCCTTGAGGTAGCCGCCGTTCTCGTCGGCACGTTCGGCCGTACCGGTCTTACCCGCCACGTCATAGCCGTCAACCGCGCCGCCAACGCCCGTTCCCTCGGACACGACCGTCTGCATGCACGATGTCACCTGGGATGCGGCATCCTCAGAAATCGCGCGCTCGCCTTCGCCCCAGTCCTTCTCGTCGCCTTTGCTGGACTTATAGAAGTGCGGTGTCATCATCACGCCGCCGTTGGCGATGCCGCCCACGGCACGTGCGATCTCAATCGGCGAGACAGACAGCGCCTGTCCAAAGCTCATCGAGCCCAGCGTGGCGCCGTCATACTGGTCACGCTCCTTGACGATACCCAGGCTCTCGCCCGGAAAATCGACACCCGAGCTGTGACCGATGCCCCACTTGTCCACATAGGCGGCAAAGTCGTCGGCACCGATCTTGCGCCCCACCAGGACAAAGCCCACGTTGGACGAACGGCGCATCATCTCGCGCACATCCATGGTCATGGCATAGTCGCGCTTGTCGGCATCGGTGACGGTATCGTCACCCACCTTGATGCTCGCCGGCACCTCAAACGACGTACTCGATCGCACGACGCCCAAGTCGAAGCCGGCGCCCGCCACGAGCGTCTTAAAGACCGAGCCGGGCTCGTAGGCATCGGTGACCAAGCGCAGGTTCATATCCTCGGTCTTGGCGTTCTCTAGATCGGTCTGGTCGTAGGTCGGGTACGAGCAGGCGGCGAGAATTTCACCAGTCGTGGGGTCGGTGACCAAAGCCGAGCCGTTCTTGGCCTTTGTCTTCTCGACAGCCTCCGCCAGGGCATCCTCGGTCGCTCGCTGGATATTGACGTCGAGCGTCGTCACGATATCAACGCCGTCGACCGCAGCCACCTTTTTATAGGCACCGCCGGCGATATAGCTGCCGTCTCTCGCGCGCTCGCGCACGAGAGAACCGTTCGTGCCGGTCAGAAGCTTGTTGTATTGCTTTTCGAGACCCGTCAAGCCGTCGTTGTCTACATTCACTACACCCAGCACCTGCGATGCCAGATTGCCGTATGGATATACGCGCTTCATGGCCTGCTCAAAAAGCACGCCGGGCAGATTCTTCTTCTCCAGCGCCGCAGCATCGTCTTCGTCCACCTGGCGCTTGATATACACCCAGGTGCCATCGGACTCGACGAGCTTGCGGCAGGTCTTTTTATCGATTCCAGTTGCCTTGACCAGCGCCGACACCGTCTTGTCAACATCCTCGACAAGCTGCGGGTTCACGGCGATGTTGCGACATTCGACCGACGACGCCAACACGTTGCCGTTGCGGTCGTAGATGGTGCCGCGACGCGGCTGAACGTCAACGGTGACCTCACGCGAAGAATCACGATTGAGGTTCGCCTGAGCATCGATAACCATCAAGCCGAAAAGACGAATGGCCAGAATCAGAGCGAAGACGCAA
>CAJMBB010000006.1 GCA_905211615.1 uncultured Collinsella sp.
AACGAAGCCGTAACGACCGTTGGACTCTTTTGGCGCCAGCCCTTCTCGACCCGCACGCATTTGCTTAAAGCAACAACTTTCCCGATCGATGTAACCACCGAATCAAAACGTGTGCATCGGCCACCAAAGATGCTGAAAAATGTCGTTTTCGGAGGCTGATGTACACAAAAGCGATAGACATCCCGCCCGATACCGTCCTCCACATGTCTGGACTCTCTATGCTTACGCTGGATAGACATCGCCAGAACGGGTATAGTATCGAAGGTTTTGTCGTTTACCAGCGGGGGAGTCCTGTGGGCATCAAAAAGAAGATCAAAAAGGAGCTTATCGGCACCTCCGATTACCCGTCGAATAAGATCTTCACGATCTCCAATTTCATTACCTTCACGCGCCTGATCCTCACGCTGGTCTTCCTATACCTGTTTGTGACGGATAACAATCGCGTTGTCGCCATCGTCATCTATGCCATCGCGGCCTCCACCGACTGGATGGACGGCCAGATTGCCCGCATGACCAAAACGGTCTCGTGGCTCGGCAAGGTTATGGATCCCATCTGCGACCGTGCGCTGCTATTTACCGGCGTGTTGGGCCTAGTGGTTCGCGGCGAGCTTCCCATCTGGGTCTGCGTGCTCATCATCGGGCGCGATATCTACCTGGGAATCGGCACGCTCATCGTACGCCACTATCACCGCCGCCCCATCGACGTAGTATTTCCCGGCAAGATTGCGACGGCGCTGCTCATGACCGGCTTCTCGCTCATGCTGCTAGGCTTTCCCACTGTGGATGGCTGGCATCTGCTGCCCGCTACGTTCACGGCCTTCCCGGGCCTCAACGGCAGCCCGGTACCGCTTGGCATCTTCTTTGTGTACGGCGGCGTCATCTTCTCCATGCTCACCGCCGTCATTTATTCCATTAAGGGTGGAGCAGCCATTAAACAAGCCGTGGCGCATCCAGAGGACGAAGACATCGACTTTCTTAACCCCGAAATCGAAGACTAAGCCATTGGGGTATGATTACGTACAGTACATTTTTTGCGGCATGTCCGCGTTAAGTTAGGGGTTGTCATGGACAACATGGTTAACAATATGCCTCAGAACGGTAAGGCCTCAGACGCCACTTGCGTTTTCCGCGTTCCTTCGAGCGATGTCACCGTTCCCGACCTCATGGCCAACGTGCACATCACCGCTCCCGTGTTGTCTATCGTCAAGGGCCCGCAGACCGGTGCCGCCTTTGAGCTCGAGGACAATGTGACCACCATCGGGCGCGATCCCGCTAACGGCATCTTCCTCAACGACATGACCGTGTCGCGTAGCCACGCGCGCATTATTCGCGAGGGTCTGGGTGCCCGCATCGAGGACCTGGGCTCGCTCAACGGTACTTGGGTTGACGGCGCCATCGTCAACGGCGCACCGCTGCACGATGGCTCTTCCGTCCAGATCGGTACGTTTACGCTCATCTATCACGAGAGCACGCCGGAGCGCATCGAAACCGGTGAGTAGGGCATGGCCGAACGCAACTATCTGAGTATCGGCCAGGTCGTCAATCTACTTCGAGGCGCATACCCCGATCTTTCGAACTCAAAAATTAGATTTCTCGAAGATGAGGGGCTCATCACCCCTCATCGCACGCCTAAGGGCTATCGTCAGTACTCCAAGGAGGACGTTGACCGCCTGGAGGTCATTCTGCACCTGCAGAAGACTCGCTACATGCCGCTCAACGTGATCAAGCAGCGCCTGGAAAACGCCACGGACCTGTCTACGCTCGCTTACGAGGTGGGCTTGCTGTCCGATGTTCCGCTCAAGACGGAGCCCAAAGAGACTAAGCAAAAGCTGCATCCCATTGAGACCATTCCCGATATGCTGGGCGTCGAGATTTCGTTTATCCGCTCGCTCGCCGAGAACGACCTCATTCGCATCATCAAGAGCCCGCAAAATCGTGAGCTTGTCGATGGTCGCGATTTTCCGATCATTCGCTACTGCTCCGAGCTGTCACGCTTCCATATCGAGCCGCGCAACCTGCGTCAGTACGTGTCTTCTGCCAACCGCGAGTCCTCGATGTTTGAGCAGGTGCTCGTGAGCATGCTCGGAATGGATACCTCCGATGACGAGCGCGACGCCAAGCTCGAGCGTGCGTTTAAGAAGCTTCACGACCTGACGGAAGGTGTACACACTGCGTTGCTCAAGAACCGCGTTTTTGAGTCGCTCAACGCCGTGGTCGAGGACGCCGACATCGATGCACTCGATGAGGAAATCACTCGCTCCGAGTCCACCAAGGCCAAAAACGAAGAGACAGCCGCGCCGGCTTCGCACGAGGATTCTCTCGTAAAGCCGCTCAAGGTCGTCGCCCCTTCGCAATCCGGCACCGCCACCGCGGGCATATAACCGCTGCTGAAATTTCGGCAACCCATTGAAAGGTCATGTAATGTACGACTTCGAATCTCAAATCGTCGATATCCCCGACTATCCCGAGCCCGGAGTCATCTTTAAGGACATCACGCCACTCTTTGGCAATCCCGAGGCGCTCAAAGCCATGACCGATGCCCTCGCCGAGCACTTTGCCGGCATGGGAATCACCAAGGTCGTGGGTCCCGAGGCTCGCGGCTTTATGGTTGGCGTACCGGTGGCTGTAGCCCTTGGCGCTGGCTTTGTTCCCGCACGTAAACCGGGCAAGCTGCCGCGCGAGACCGTAAGCCAGAGCTACGAGCTCGAGTACGGCACCGATTCAATTGAGATCCATGCCGACGCTATCAGCTCTAAAGATACCGTGTTGATTCTGGACGACTTGGTCGCGACGGGCGGAACCGTCGAGGCAACAGGTAAACTGGTGCGAGATATGGGCGCAAAGCTTGTCGGTTACGGTTGTATCCTTGAGCTTGCGTTTCTCAACCCGCGCGAGAAGCTCACGCCGTCTGATGACGATGTGGAGCTCTTTAGCCTGGTGACGGTGGACTAGCCGTTACCCTTAGTTACTGGAAAGGAAGCTACATGCGCACAGCAAACACGCACAAAAACATGGCACGCTGCGCTGCTACGGCAACCCTCGCTTGTGTTTTGGGCTTGGGCCTCGCGGCTCCTGCCTACGCCGATACCGCATCCGACCTTGCCGCTGCTCGTACGAAGCTCGAGCAGATCGGTACCCAAACCCAGCAGATTTACGATGAGCTCGCCACGCAGACGCAGGCACTCGATCAGACTGCCGGCGAGATCACGCAAAAGCAGCAGGAGATCGCCGATGGCCAGGCCAAGCTTTCCACCTACGTGGCAGGCGAGTACAAGACCGGTGGCCTGAGCCTACTTCAGGTTCTGACGGGCGTCGACGACCTGAGCGATATGCTCAACCGTCTGTTCTACTACGGCAAAGTTTCCGATAAGCAGGCTCAGACCATTCAAGAGGTCAAGGAGCTTAAGCAGCAGCTCACCGATAAGCAGTCCGAGCAGGAAAAGAACGTCGCCGCCACGCAAAAGAAGGTCGACGAGCTTAACGCCCAGCAGGCTGAAGCCCAGAACGTCGTAAACTCCCTGGATTCGCAGCTGCAGGCCGAGCTTGCCGCCGAGGCCGAGGCCAACGCCGCGCTGCAGGCCGGCATCAACGCCAGCACCGCCGAGAAGGCCACGGTGAGCAACGAGACTGCCGGTACGACCGAGAACACCAACAACGGTGGCCAGACCAGCAATAACAACAACCAGGGCGGCAACACTCCGGCTCCTACGCCGACACCTGCTCCGGAGCCGCAGCCCTCCACGCCTCCTCCGGCTCCGACGCCTTCCGCTCCGAGTCAATCCGTCGACGGCGGTTCTGTTGTCTCGCGTGCATACAGTAAGCTTGGTTGTGCTTATTCCTGGGGCGGAATTGGCCCGAACAGCTTCGACTGCTCTGGTTTTGTTAGCTATTGCCTCACTGGTCGCTATTGCCGCCTGGGCACCACGGGTACCTTTATGGGCTGGACGCGTGTGTCCGATCCGCAGCCTGGTGACGTTGTGGTCAACTCGTACCACACCGGCATTTACATCGGTGGTGGACAGATGATTCATGCTTCCGACTACAACACGGGTGTTATCATCAGCTCCGTTGCCGCTGGCATGAACAACAACTATATCTTCGTGCGTTACTAAGTCATCTTACACAGCGTGTGAATGTGGACCTCGTGACTTTAAGTCATGGGGTCCATTCTTTTGCCTTTAGTGCAAGCCGCTATCTAGTTTTGAATACTAGATAGCGGCCCAATCGGTCAGCAAGAAGGCTATAATTGTATGGGAGCAATTAGAAAGGACCCTCTATGAGCTGGGCACTTATCTCAGATTCAAGCTGCAACCTCCGCGATTGGCAACCGACCGCACCCCATACCACCTTTGCATTTGCGCCCCTCAAAATTCGAGTGGGGGAGCGTGAATTCGTCGATGACCTTTCGCTCGATGTGCATGAGCTCAACTGCGCTGTTCAGGCGGAGACGAACGCTTCTTCGAGCGCTTGTCCCAGCGTAGGAGAGTGGGCCGAGCTCTTCAAATTGGCAGACAAGACCATCTGCATGCCGATCTCTGAGGGCGTGTCTGGCAGCTACAACGCGGCAGCCACGGCTCGCGATATGGTTCTTGCCGAGGAGCCCGACCGACAGATTCATCTAGTCAATTCACGCGCAGCTGGCGGCAAAATGGACCTAATTTTCTTGCTGTTCGACCGCTATCTTGCAAGCAATCCAAATGTCTCATTCGAGGATGCTTGCGCATACTTCGATAGCCTTGAACAGAACAGCAAAATCCTCTTCAGTTTGTGCAATTACGAAAACCTCGCCAAAGCCGGACGTATCCCTAAGGCAGCCGGCGTCATTGCCAACAAGCTCAATATCCGCATTTTGGGCACGGCGAGTGAGGCCGGTAAAATCGAACTCGTCGGGCACACGCGTGGCGAAAAGAAGATGCTCAACAAAATCATCGACACCATGGAAGCCGAGGGTTTTACTGGCGGCGAGGTCATCATCGATCACGTTGAGAACGAAGCTGGAGCCCAGGCGCTTACTGACCGCATAGTCGAGCATTGGCCCGGCTCCAAGACCATCATCATGCCCTGCAACGGCTTGGATTCCTATTACGCCGAGATGCACGGCCTCATCATCGGATACGGCATGGGCGTAGCTTCGGGAAAATAAAGTCCAATCAAGCAAAAATACGGGCGGGACAAAGCGACAGATGGCTCTTTGTCCCGCCCGCTTTATACGTCGACTAGCTATTAAACCCGTTGAACTTGAGATAGCTCATCAGATACGCCTTCGAAACGAAGGACGATACCGCGCTGCGAACAAGCAGCGACTCACGCGTTACCTGATGCGCAGTATCGGGAACAGGCGTCTGCTCGACGGAAAACGCCGCGCGAATCGATGCCTCGAGCTGATCGACCACATAATCGAATGCCGTCGGGGCATCGTAACTCAAACGTTGGATATTAAAGAGTGCCTGGACCGCGGCAATTGGCAGCACTTGCTTAAAGATGCAGATGGCAATCAGGCGCGCAATCTGCTCGCGACCATACTGCTTTTTGACCGGAGCAGGCACTAGGCCGACCTTTACGTAGTTATTGATCATCGATGGCGTAATGATAGGCTGCTCAACGCAAATGGAAAGCGGCTCCATCCACAGCGCAACATACTCAATGACCTGGTCGCGGTAGAGCGTCACATTTGGCAACTGGTCATAGCGCGGCAGACTCAACATATTGAGTTTGCGCACGATATCGGACTGAATAAATGCATCGGGCAGCACCGTGGGCTGAATATCCTCAGGCTTAATGCTGACCGACGAATCAGACATCGGAATAACGTGTTTAGCGTGGTTCATAAGGGTCCTCCGTTCATTTTCTATATTGTATTCTAGGTTATCTAGTTTTGCATACCATATACCCGGCAAGTAAAAGTGGTTGGACAGCACATTGATACACCGTCCAACCACTTTGTTTAAAGATAGCAACCTTACATAAGATATATTATCGTACTTATCCACGGAGAAACGTGTATGCGCTCGTTGCTGCTATGGCTCCGTCCGAAACAGCGGTCACAACCTGGCGTAAACGTTTGGAACGGATATCGCCAGCGGCAAATAGACCTGGCGTGCGGGTCGCCATGGATTCATCAGTCAGAATGCCGCCATCAGTCGCCAGATCGACTAGATGCTCAACAAGCTCGGTATGGGGCTGCGTTCCGGTAAAGACAAAGATGCCAAACGAGCCGGGCTCAAATGACTCGGTATGAGTCTCGCCGGATGCATTGTCCTTAAAGGTAATCGTCGTTGGCATGGCTTCGCCCGATAGCTCCACAATACTAGTTTGGTACCTAACTGTAATATTGTCCTTTGCGAGTACTTTCTGAACAACACCATCGAGCGCACGGAACTGGTCGCGGCGCAGCACGATGGTCACACTGCTGGCAATGTCGGACAGGAACAGCGCCTCTTCGCATGCCGAATTGCCACCACCGATTACAAAAACCTGCTTGCCGCGGAAAAACATGCCGTCACATGTCGCGCAATACGAAACGCCACGACCGCGATACGTATCCTCGCCAGCGAAACCTGCCGGACGCGGCGTGGCACCCATGCAAGCGATAACACTCCTAGCCGTCGTATCACCAACATCGTGATGAACGGTAAACAATTTGGAGCCGGCATCGTAATCGACACCCGTCACCATGCTCCATTCAACCTGAGCCCCTAGGCCTTCTGCATGTTGTTGGAATCGCTCACCGAGTTCAGCGCCGCTCAGTAGCGGAATGCCCGGATAGTTCTCGACCTCATTGGTTGTGGCGATCTGTCCTCCCGACATGCCCTGCTCAATCACGGTCGTCGTTAGGTTGGCGCGCGCCGCGTAAATGGCTGCAGCATAGCCCGCAGGGCCGCCGCCGATAATAGCAACATCGATCGGCTGATGGGTAGTCATGAAGAGACCTCCTGTCGAAAGATTGGCGTTCTTTGCGCTCATACCCAAATTTACGTGAACATGACACTCATGCACTACAATGATAAATCGCGTAACAAAGCTGAAGGGGAGTTATCGATGGATCAAATGCAGACGAGCAATAGCGCTCCCCTGCCCATGCAAGCTACTCCCCAACCGGAGCAAATGACCGTTTCACCTGCACAAAAACCCCTAGTAACCATCGTGCACGCATCGGTTGGATCGGGCCACAAAGCCGCCGCCAACGCGATTGCACAAGCATTTGACCTTATCAGCGGCACCAAGGGAATCCCTGAGGATGTTGAGATCGAAGTCCTGGATATCCTCGATTTTGGACGTATTAGGTTCGATGGTAATAAAACAGCAGCTTCGTTTACCGGCGCCACGCGTCCCATATATGACCTAACCTGGCGATACACGTTTACGGGACATCTGCTCTGGGGCGGAGGCACGGCATGGTCACGTATTATGTTCCCTGCCTTCAACGAATATGTCCGCACCCGCAGGCCCATAGCCGTGGTCGCAACACACATCACGGCGGCCAACGTCGCTGTGGGTGCCCGCGTCATCACGGGTATCGATTATCCCGTCATCTGCGTACCAACAGACTATGAAGTCGAAGGCTTTTGGCCCCACAAGGACACCGATCTGTTCTGCGTAGCCAACGAATTTATGGCCGAGACACTTCGCCCCCGTAAAGTTCCCGAGACCAAAATCCGCATTACAGGCATCCCCATTCGCGCCGGGTTTGATACGGACTACAATCGCGAGGAAGAACTCGAGAAGTTCAATCTCCCCGCTGACAAGACCGTTGTGTTGGTGATGGCCGGTGCCAGTTTGCCTCAACCGTACGTTCGCTTTCGCGCGGAGATGGACCGCACACTCCCCTTCCTGCGCAGCTTCGAGGACATGCACTTTGTCTTTTTGCCGGGCAAGGATGAGGAATACGCCACCCGCCTCAAGACGCCATGAAGCTCGAAAACGTCACGGTTCTGGACTACGTGGACGATATGGCAGCCCTCATGCACGGCTGCGACCTGGCAATCCTCAAATCGGGCGGACTCACCGTCACCGAATGCCTATGCGCGCATCTGCCGATGATCCTGCTGGGCAAATCATATGGTCAAGAAAAGGCCAACACCACCATGCTCACCGGAATGGGCGCCAGCATGCATGTCACCACCGCACGAGAACTCATCGTAACCCTGCGCCATCTGCACGATCATCCCGAATCACTCAAAGCCCTACTCATCAACGGCGAAGTACTACGCCGCCCCCACGCAGCCGAAGATATAGCCATCGCAACCATGGAGCTCGTAGGCAAACCCCAAAAGCGCAAACGAGCCTTCTGCCGCTTCTACTGGGGCGGAAAACCCGCGCATATCCGCTAGCATTGGACTGTCCGCTTACCTGTGGGAGGCCCCTATATATCATCCCATGCTCAAACATTCTCGCTGCGCTGCGAAACTGCGCGCGGGACGATATATAGGCCCCCACAGGCAAGCTGCGTTTACGTACTAGCAGCTAAACTAGATTCCCCTCCAGTAGAACCAACAAAGGCGAGACCGGAAAAGATAAATGCAGTTAGCCGACGCGACAAAGAGACTATTCCTTTGTCGCGTCGGCTAACTAGAATGTAAATATTTTTTTCAAGCGAGTAGCCACCCGCCTGCCTCTCTCACATATCGTTCCACGCGCAGTTTCGCAGCGAGCGAAGCGAAGCGAGAATGTTTGAGCATGGAATGATATGTGTGAGAGACGGGCGGGAGGGATACGAGCGCCCCTAGGCGACGCCGCTGGAGCCGAAGCCGCCGCTGCCTCGGTCGGTTTTGTCTAGTTCGTCTACCTCTATGAGGTTGACCGTGGGGACTTCTTGGATGACGAGTTGGGCTATGCGGTCGCCTTTGTTGATTTGGATGTTGTTGGAGGGGTCCAGGTTGATGAGGATAACCTTGAGTTCTCCTCGGTAGTGGGCGTCGATGAGGCCCGGCGTGTTAACTATAGACAGGCCCTGCTTGATGGCCAAGCCGCTGCGGGGCTGGACGAAGCCGGCGTAGCCATCGGGCAAGGCGATGGCCAGCCCAGTAGAGACCAGACGACGTTCGAAGGGCTTCAGGACGCAGTCCTCGTTGGAGCGCAAATCCAAGCCGGCATCGGTGGGATGGGCGTATTTGGGAAGCTCGACGGTGGGGTCGAGACGCTTTATGTTGACGGTAATGTTGGGCATGGAATCACCTTAGCTTGTCGAGCTCTTGCAGAAACTCATCGACGTCTTTGAAATCGCGGTAGACCGAGGCAAAGCGGATGTAGGCCACCTTGTCGATCTTGGCCAAGCGCTTGAGCACCATGTCACCCAACTCATGGGACGTGACGGCCGTCAGCGTGCGAGAGCGCAGCTCGACCTCGATGTCGTCGATAATCTCATTGAGCTTCTTAGTATCGATATCACGCTTGATGGTGGCGCGCATCAAGCCGACGAGCAGCTTATTGCGATCGAACCGCTGCTTGGTTCCGTCTGACTTAATGACCTCGATTGGGTCTTCGCATCGCTCAAACGTTGTAAAGCGATAGTTACACGAACAACATTCGCGACGGCGCTTAATGGTGTTATTTGACTCCTGCATACGGGAATCAACGACGCGGGTATGTGCCTTGCCACATTTGGGACAGCGCATGGTACCTCCTCTTAAACGATAACAAGGGTACCATGCGCAGCGCGATAATGATTACGAACGAGCAGGAACCTTAAGATGCGCACCGGCGGCGAGCGAACCATGCTCCAGATGATTGACGTTACGGATCATGTCGGAAGTCTCTTGCGTGGAAAGGCCTTCGATAGGATATTCCTCGGCAAGCGACCAAAGAGAATCACCAGGCTGAACGCGAATAGTCTCGTAGGTAACGTTGGAAACGGACTCGGCATACGCGGCGTGACGAGCGCTAAAGACCGACGTAGCGAGGACAACGAAGAGCGTAAGCGCAACGGCAACGGCGACAATCGTCGGAACCTTCAGGGCAACGCGGGCCGGCGCAACTACAGCCTGCTGATTGCGAGCAGGCTTTACGGTCAAAGGCTGAAAGCCGGAGCGGCCACCCTGAACAACCGTAAAAGTAGGTTCTGCAGGCGTCTCGAGTTTAAGGGCAAGGTTTCCCTGGACCATATTCGTTGCGTTCATCATGTTCTCCTCTCGCGTGTTTTGCTGAGAACAGTTTTATCAAGCCGCGCGGACAAAAATGTCTAGCGCGAGAACGAATGTTCGGTTATTATTATCTTCGAACAGTTGTTCCTGTCAAGCAAAATTCGAACATTTGTTTGACATGGGTAGAGAGGATGCCCTGATGGCTCGCAAAATTACCAAGCGTCAGCAGCAAATTTACGACTTCATCAAGGAATATCAGCAGGAGAAGGGTTATCCGCCCAGTGTGCGCGAGATGGCATCTGCCGTGGGCCTTTCCTCCCCCAGCACCGTGCACGCCCACTTATCTGCCTTGGAGGCGCGCGGGCTGCTCAAGCGCGATGCCACCAAACCGCGCGCCCTGGAACTCTTTAACGAGGACGGCTCCTCTGTCTCAATTTCTAAATCTGACGAGCCCACCGCACCTCGCGGAACGGTCTCGCTACCGCTCGTTGGTCGCGTCGCGGCTGGGATTCCCATTCTGGCCGAGCAGAATATCGAAGACACTTTTACTATCCCGACCGAAATCGCCACTGATCAGGGTTCCTTTATCCTTGAGGTGCATGGGAGCTCAATGATCAATGTCGGCATCTTCAATGGCGATTACATCATCGTCCGTGAACAAAAGAGTGCCATGAACGGCGAAATCGTCGTGGCCATGATTGATGGTTCAGCGACCGTCAAGACGTTCTACAAGGAGCAGGGACGCGTACGCCTACAGCCTGAGAATGACACCATGGAGCCTATCTATGCAACAAATCCCGTTATTTTGGGCAAAGTCGTCGGCTTGATGCGCCGGTTCTCGTAATGCAAAAACGCATCACCATCTTTGATACCGTCCGCGGGTTTACGATGATTTCAATGGCAGGTTTTCACGCTTGCTACGATCTCGCCTACCTGTACGGTTGGGATATGCCCTGGTTTACCCAGACTGTCTTTCAAGACATCTGGCGCGCCAGCATCAGCTGGGTATTCTTGTTTATCGCGGGTTGGATGTGCACTCTTTCGCGCAACAATATCAAACGTGCCGCCAAATACGCCTTAGCAGCACTCGTCGTCTGGCTGGCAACAACACTTGTCTCAGTCGATGATTCGGTTAATTTTGGCATCATCTACTGCATGGCCGCATGTACCGGCATCGTGGCGTTGACCGATCCCGTCCTTAAAAAGATATCAGCGAGATGGGGCATGTCCCTATGCCTTGTGATGTTCGCCCTCACCTGGAGCATCCCCAAAACAATCTACCCTGTCCCCTACCTGGCGTGGCTGGGATTTCCGAGCCCTGGGTTTGTCTCAGGTGATTACTACCCCATCATCCCGTTTATCTTTATGTATCTTGCAGGATACTTCGCCGCACATATAGCGCAGGGAATCGATAAGACCGTCCCTAGCTGGGCCTACGCCAACTCCCTGCCGGCGCTCGCCAGCCTTGGACGTTATGCACTACCCTTTTATCTGCTGCATCAGCCCATTATACTGGGCATTTTGGAGCTCGCCTACTCGGTGCGATAACGCTCGAGCCGCGGTGCGACACGAGCCGGCAGTTTCGCCACAATACGAACGCCATCCTCAAGATATTCCTCATGCAAAAGGGTCCCCTGCTCATGCACGAGTGTAATGAGCGCACCTTCACGATATGGAATGTCGGCTGAAAGCAGTACATCGGTGGCAGCTGCCTCGCGAGCAATGCGATCGACGAGATCGTCGAGCCCCTCGCCCGTTTGGGCCGAGAACAGAACGGCTTCCGGAAAACGACGACGGAAACTTAATCGATCAACGCTATCGAGAAGATCGATTTTATTGAATACGGTCAGCGTTAGGCGCTCTCCGGCGCCGATCTCATCAAGCACGCGGTCGACAGCCTCCAGCTGTCGCTCATAGTCCTCGTCAGACGCATCTACGACTTTGAGAATTAGATCGGCACCCAACACCTCGGACAGCGTCGATTTAAAGGCATCGACAAGACCATGCGGCAGCTTTTGAATAAAGCCGACGGTATCGGTAATCGTCATTCCGCGACCGCCGGGCAGGCGATACGAACGCGTCGTCGGGTCGAGCGTAGCAAACAGCTTGTCCTGCGAAAGTACCGTAGAGCCTGTCAGGCGATTGAGCAACGTCGATTTACCGGCATTGGTATAACCGGCTAACGCGACGCGAAACGCCGGTGACTCAATACGACTCTTGGATTGAACATCACGACGCTGTTCAACCTGCTTGATCTCACGACGAAGCGCAGCGATCTTATTACGAATGAGGCGACGGTCGACCTCGAGCTGACTTTCGCCCTGACCAAAGCGTGAGCCGATGCCGCCGCGCGTCTGTTCCTTGGCGAGATGGCTCCACATGCCGCGCAGACGAGGCAACAGATATTGAAGCTGCGCCAGCTGTACCTGTAGGCGTCCCTCACGCGTCTGAGCATGCAGGCCAAAGATATCCAAGATCAGTGCCGTACGATCGATAATCTTTACCGGCTCGCCCACGGCTTTCTCCAAATAGGATTGCTGCGAGGGCGTCAGGTCGTCGTCAAAAATAACGACATCGGCATCCATGCGATGTACCAGACCGCACAGCTCCTCTACCTTACCGGAACCGATAAATGATTTGGGATACGGCTTTACCAAACGCTGAGACAAGCGAGCCACGCACTGGGCACCAGCCGTGTGGGCAAGACGCTCCAGCTCATCGAGCGATCGATCGAGTGGCCATGCATTGTCGCGCCACTCAACACCAACCAAAATGGCACGCTCGGGCTCGGGTGCCGTGGGAACAAGGGGGAAACGAGCCATTAGGCAGCCTCAATACGATGCAGGATATCAGCAACGACCTCATCGATCGTACATTCATCCATATCAAACCACACGATACGGTCATCGCGCTTAAACCACGAAAGCTGACGCTTGGCATAACGACGCGAACGCATCTTGATGAGTTCGCGAGCCTCATCCATGCTCATCACACCATTGAAAGCATCGATGATCTCTTTATAGCCAATTGCCTGCATCGAAGTCAGGGCATCTCCCAGCCCCTGGTCCATAAGACCACGAACCTCATCAACAAGACCCTGTTCAAACATCAGATCGACACGCAGGTTAATGCGCTCGTAGAGCACCTCGCGATTACGCGTCAGACCAAACCACAGAGCGTGATAATGCTCGCGCGGAACACTAAACTGCGACTTTTGCTGCGCATAGGAGATGCCATCATCGTGCATTTCGAGCGCGCGAATCACGCGGCGAACATTATGGGGGTGGATGACCGCAGCGGACTCGGGGTCACGCTCGGCAAGCAGGGCATGCAGTTCTTCCTCACCAATACGCTCGGCAAGCTCCTGATAGCCCGCACGGCGATCGTCCTCAAGTTCACCCGAGGGAAAGTCCATCTCATCGAGGGCGGCCTTGAGATACAGCCCCGTACCTCCGCAAAAAACCGGCAGACAACCCGAACCAAGGAGACGTTCAACATGCGCGCGAGCGTCAGCCTGATAAAGCGCAGCAGAATATGCCACACCCGGCTCTACAATGTCAACGAGACGCAGTGGCGCCGTACACTCATTGGGCGCCATCTTTGCGGTACCGATATCCATGCCGCGATAGATTTGCATCGCATCGCACGACAGCACTTCGGACGAAAGGCGAGCGGCCAAACGGTCGGCAACATCACTCTTACCAACCGCCGTCGGACCGACGATTGCAACGGCAGAAAGACCTGTCCCGGGAGAAACCATTAGCGCGGCTCGCCCACAACGGAGCCGGACAAATACCAAGTCTTGGCAATGTCAACATCAACGTCAACGATCTTGCCAACAAGCTGGTCGATGCTATATCCCTCGGGAATGGGCGCATGAACAGTCTGATTCTTGGGGCTCTTGCCCAGCAGGACCGCGTCGTTCTTTTTACTCGTTCCCTCAATGAGCGCCGGCACTACAGTATGAAGCTCACCCTGGTTATACTCGTGTGCGGTGGTCTCGATAACCTTAACCAGGCGGTTGAAACGCTCGAGAATAACCTCATGCGGCGTAGGATCATCAATCTCGGCGGCCGGGGTACCGGCGCGCTTGGAATAGATGAAGGTATAGGCCTGAGCATAGCGGACCGTCTCGGCAAGTGAGAGCGTCTGCCCAAAGTCTTCTTCAGTCTCGCCCGGGAAGCCAACGATAATGTCGGTCGAGAGCGCAATATCGGGCATGCGATTGCGGATGCGATCGACCAGGCCCAGATAATCCTCGCGCGTATAGCGGCGATTCATCTCTTTAAGAATGCGCGTCGAACCTGACTGGACGGCCAGGTGCAGCTGCGGCATAACGGCAGGCGTCTCGGCCATGGCGTCGATGGTCTCGGGCAGCAGGTCCTTGGGATGCGAAGACGTAAAGAAGATGCGCTCCACGCCCGTATCGCCCACGGCGCGCAGCAAGTCGGCAAAGCGCGGCTTACCAAACAGATCGCGGCCATATGAGTTAACGTTTTGGCCCAGCAGCGTAATCTCACGCACGCCCTGGCGCACCAAACCGGTCACCTCGTCGACAATCTCCTCGAAGGGGCGGCTCTTTTCGCGACCGCGCACATGCGGCACGATGCAGTAGGTGCAGAAGTTATTGCAGCCCGTCATGATGGGCACCCAGGCGTGATACTGCGTCTCACGGTGCCACGGCATACTCATGGCATCCGTATCCTCATGCTCGTTGGTGCGGATATGACGCTTGCCGTCCAGAAACGCCTCGGCAATGAGCTCGGCCACATGTGCGATGGAATGCGTACCAAAGATGACATTGACGTTATCGACGTTGGTGAGCAGTCCCTCACCATCACGCTGCGCGATACAGCCACCCACGGCAACCACGCGCTTGCCCGAAGGCGAAGGCGGCAGGCTTTTGCAGGAATTGCACTGACCGTACAGGCGAGTATCGGCGGCCTCGCGCACGCAGCATGTCATGAAGACAACAATATCGGCATGCTCGGGATCGAGCGCCATGAGGCAACCATACGAATCGAGCAGACCGCTCACGCGCTCAGAGTCGTGCTGATTCATCTGGCAGCCAAAGGTGCGGATAAAGTAGGTTTTACCGGCAAGAATATCGCGTACGGAACGCTGGTCCATGTGCATAAGTCCTAACGATGGAGAGAGGGGGGCGAATCGAGACAAGCAGAAGCTATGCCACAGGCTTAACATCATCCATGACGACGTTATCCATAGCAGCTCGATTGATCTGGTGAACGTAAATAGAAAGACGGATGGCCGTGCGCGACTCCCCGTTAATGAGGATGTCGGAGAACACGGGCGCGCAGGAAATATCAAAACCGGTTGGAATCAAAAAACCGCGCGCGATAGCAACGGCCTTAATGGCCTGGTTGACAGCACCGGCACCGACACACTGGATGTTGACGGGTACACCATCCTTGACCATGCCGGCGATGGCGCCGGCAACGGACGCGGGCGATGATTTGCTTGATACCTTCAGGCAATCCATGAAGAAACTCCTGCGTTTAAAAGTACGTTTTAACTGCAATAACTTTATCGTACCGAGTGGACTCGGTAAAGGCACTATTCCTCTTTGGCAAGATCGAAGGTCACGGTGATTCGATCACGCGAAACGCGAATCTTTGGGTCGCCGCAAAGGTTGAGATAGTACCGGGCGGCAAGGTCATTAAAGTCGCGCTCCACAGCACGCGAAAACTGTGCCATGTCATCCTTAGCAATACGTAGCCCGCGACGATCCTTTGCAAGATCGACGGGAGCCGGCGCATGCGAAGACGAATCACGCTCGCGCAGCAGACGCGCGGTCACACCGCGAACGGGCTTAATCTGCCCTGCCAAAATGCGATGAACCGTGCGCTCGGACATCTCAAGACCCAAACCCGAACAGATGCGGATAAAGTCCTCGGCATCGGAGGCAAGGCCTAAACGATCGACAACCGGAAGCTCGCTCTCGTCATCAATGAACAGGAGACGCGACGTATCTAGCCGACTTGACGCCTGAGCATAAAGGGTCGCGGCAATCTCAGACGGAGAACCAAGATAGACATCGCAACCACGCAATTCCTCGAGCGCAAACTCACAGGCAGCGCGAATAATATTATGCGGGCCGCGAGCACAGACATAACGTCCGTCCTCATCCTTGACGGCCTGGGGCCAGCTGGACTGATCGGCACGCTCACTGAGGCGGCCGGCTGCAACGCTCACCTTAAAGGCTGAACCAAGATCGACACCGGACGTGACCACACGGGCCTCGTCGGTGTTCTGCTTGATCGAAAACAATGCCATGCCACGACCGTGAACGCCCCAACGGTCCATCTTCATGCTCTCGAGCTTGGAGGTAACGCGGGCATCAAAGATTCGCTCTTGCATATCCTGCGGAACGCCCGAACCGTTATCCAGAAAGACAAGCGTGCGGACACCATCTTCCTTGGTCGTGGCGAGATAGACCTTGTCGGCGCCGGCATCGCGAGCATTACGGAGCATTTCGATGACGATATCCTCGACATGCTGTATGTCGTGCTTTGCCTGGCGCCGCTCGGCCTCCGAAACGCGGAGGCGGACATACCCCTCGCCAAGGTTCTCCTCGACGCGAAGGTTGCCCTCCCCCGACATCGACGCGATAAATGAGATGAGCTCGTTCGCGTCGCTCATGTTATTTAGCGATATCGACAGCGCGGCTCTCGCGAATCACGACGACGCGCACCTGACCGGGATACTCCATCTCTTCCTCAATCTGATGGGCGATATCGTGAGCCAGGACCGTGGACTGGGCATCGGAGATCTTGTCCGGCTGAACCATGACGTGGACCTCGCGACCAGCCTGCATGGCATAGGTACGCTCGACGCCGTCATGGGAGTTGGCGATCTCCTCGAGCTTCTCAAGGCGCTTGATGTAGTTCTCGGCAGACTCGCGACGGGCACCGGGGCGAGAAGCGGAGACAGCATCGGCGGCCTGTACCAGGACATCGAGCACCGTGTTGGGGTCGACATCGGCATGGTGAGCCTCGATAGCGTGGACGATAACGGGCTTCTCGCCATAACGACGAGCGAGCTCGGCGCCGATGACGGCATGCGGGCCCTCGACGTCATGGTCAATTGCCTTGCCCAGGTCGTGAAGCAGACCGGCACGCTTGGCGGTCACAACGTCCAGGCCAAGCTCGGAAGCCATCACGCCGCACAGGTCAGAGACTTCGAGGGAGTGCTGAAGCACGTTCTGACCAAACGAAGTACGGTAGCGTAGGGCACCAAGGGTCTTGACGATCTCGGGGTGCAGGTCGTGAATGCCGGTATCGAAGGCAGCCTGCTCGCCAGCCTCGCGAACGCGCTGCTGAACCAAGTCGGCAGCCTTGTGATACATCTCCTCGATGCGGGCGGGGTGAATGCGGCCGTCGGCGATGAGGTTCTCGAGGGCAACACGGGCGGTCTCACGACGGACCGGGTCGAAGCTCGAAAGAACGACGGTCTCGGGCGTGTCGTCGATCACGAGGTTGACGCCGGAAACCTGCTCGAAGGTCCTGATGTTGCGACCCTCGCGACCGATGATACGACCCTTGAGGTCATCAGAGGGAATGTGCACGGAGGTAACGGTGACCTCGGCAGTGTGGTCGGCAGCGCAGCGCTGAATCGCCAGGGACAGAATCTCCTGGGCGGTCTTGTGGCACTCGGCGCGAACCTGCTGCTCGGACTCGCGAATGATCGTGGCGGCCTCGTGGGTGACCTCGCCGCGAACCTTATCGAGGAGCTCCTTGTGGGCGTCCTCGCGGGTAAGGTCGGCGATACGCTCGAGTTCGGAGGTCTGCTTTGCGCAGAGCTCCTCGAGCTCACGGGAGCGCTTCTCGACCTGACCGGCCTGGCTGGACAGCTGATGCTCGCGCTTGTCGAGAGCGTCGGTGCGGCGATCGAGGGATTCCTCGCGCTGCATCACGCGATTCTCGAGCGTACGAATCTCGTTCTTACGCTGCTTGTCCTCGGCCTCGGCGGCCTGCTTGTTCTTGATGATCTCTTCTTTAGCCTCGAGCAGAGCCTCTTTTTTGAGGGTCTCGGCCTGACGCTTAGCATCACCGATCAGGGACTCAGCCTGTGCGTGTGCCGACTGGATCTTTTCGTCGGCCTCGTGAAGACTACCCTGCTTGGCGGTGCGCATGTAGGCAATGGCGGCGACGGCACCCAAAACGATGCCAACGAGCGCTGCAATGATAGGCATGCTCACTCCTTTTTATGGATTCGTTACACAACAAAGCGAACCGTCCTTACGAACGGCTCGCGACATTTGAGTAATATGGGCGCAGCTTATGCGGGTCGGATACAGATAAACATATAAACAAACTCATCAAAGATGAGCACATATCACAAAGCAAATGACAGTGTTTATCGTACGTTGAACCACAACAACTGTCAAATAAATGGCCCCGGCACGGCGGCTAAAACGCGGTGAACGGCAGGGCCACAAAAAGCATACGCCTAAACCGCACATTCCTCGCATTCGGCATCGAGGCGTGCCTTAACGGCATCGGCGGCGATGTGATACGAGAAGCCCTTGCCCATCAAAAACCGAACCAGTTTTTCGAATCCGCGCGTCTCTGGAACACGCCGCTTGGCAAGCAGGGCTGACGCACGCGCCAAATCGTCTTCGACGGCAAAATAATCCTCGGGATAACCGGGAATGTCATCGAGCACAACATGACGGCGCTTGAGCTCGGTCTCGATTTTGCGCTGTCCCCAACCGCGCCGCTTGCGTTCCTCGATAAAGTACGAGCAAAAGCGGTTCTCGTCTAAAAAGCGATACTCGGTGGCGCGCTCGACGGCGAAATCAATCGCGGGCTGGCGAAAGCCGTAACGAGCCAACTTGTCACGGACCTCACCCGTCGCATGGTCGCGGCGCGATAACATCTCGGTCACCATAGTAAGTGCACATTTACGCTCGATGAGCTGCACCGCCTCACGAAAGTTGTCCCAATCACAGGGCCGATCGGGGCGGTTTTTGACATACAGGCGTGCAACCCGCACGGGAATCCAAATGGACCGCTCAAAACCGCCCTCAAGCTCACAATCGATATGTGCGCAAGGCTTTTTGGACGCATACCCGCTCGAGAACGAGGAGGCCGCCTTCTTATCGGGAAAGACGACCGTGGCCTCGGTCACCGTATACGACATGAGCGTAACCGCTACTCGTCGTCATCATCGAGCATGGCGGAACCATCGATGGCGTAAAGCTCGTCAAACTCCTCAGGCGCAGGCTGATCGGTCAGCTCTACCTCAGACGGAGCATCGTCATCAAACTCAAGCCCGCAGGCAAGACGGACCTTATGCTCAATCTCGTCGGCGCAATCGGGGTGTTCGCGCAGGAACGCCTTGGCGGCCTCGCGACCGTTGCCGAGCTTGTCCTCGCCATAGGCAAACCAGGAGCCCATCTTCTTGCAGATGCCGCACTCGACAGCCATGTCCAGAATCGAGCCCTCCTTAGAGATGCCCGTACCGTACATGATGTCGAACTCAGCAGAACGGAACGGAGCTGCCACCTTGTTCTTAACGACCTTGGCGCGCACGCGGTTACCGATAACCTCGTCCTTAAGCTTAATGCTGTCGATGCGGCGAATGTCGATACGCACCGAAGAGAAGAACTTAAGGGCGCGGCCGCCCGTCGTGGTCTCGGGGTTGCCGAACATGACGCCGATCTTCTCACGCAGCTGGTTAATGAAGATGCACGTCGTGTTGGACTTGGACAGCGAGCCGGCGAGCTTACGGAGCGCCTGGCTCATCAGGCGAGCCTGAAGACCGACCGTAGTATCGCCGATTTCTCCCTCGATCTCGGCACGCGGGGTCAGAGCGGCGACGGAGTCGACGACAATGGCATCGATGGCGCCGGAACGCACGAGCATGTCAACAATCTCGAGCGCCTGCTCGCCCGTATCGGGCTGAGAAATGAGCACCTCGTCGATATCCACGCCGATGCGCGCGGCATACGTGGGATCGAGCGCATGCTCGGCATCGATAAATGCCACAACGCCACCCATTGCCTGGGCCTCGGCCAGGATCTCGAGCGAAAGCGTCGTCTTACCGGAGGACTCAGGACCGTAAATCTCGACGATACGGCCGCGCGGAACGCCGCCGATACCCAGCGCGGCATCGAGGGCCAGGGCGCCCGTGGGAATGGCCTCGACCTCGAGCTCGGGACCACCGTCGCCGTACCTCATGATGGAGCCCTGGCCGAATTTCTTCTCGATCTCGGCCTTGGTGGTGGCGATCATCTCATCGCGCTCTTTACCCGTCGTGCGAGCATGAACGGTACGTACGGGACCTGAATTCTTGGCCATGAATAGCCCTCCTCTTAACAACCTGCATCGATAATAAACGAACGGCTGTTCGTGGTCAACCGTTCAGATAAATCATATGCAGCCGACCTTTCCAAAACCCAACCAAACGCCGACCAAACACTGACCAAATGCTTGACCACAAAGGACCAAATATGAACAAGGCAGGCAAAATTACGTCTACAACCAGCACAAACGCCAAATAAGCCTAAGGTCCCTATCTCCACAATTAAGGGGCCCGGAGGCCCCTTAAAACACGTCTATTCCATAGAGTTGAGCACAAGGGCAATGCGACCCAATGCCTCCGTGACCGTATGGGCACGAACACACGAACGGTCGCCCTCATAGTGGCAGCGCACAGAGTCCACGACCGGCACTCCCCCATCAGCCGCGCGATACGCCCAGCCAATATAGAAAGTGCCAGCCGGATCGTCCTCAGTGCCGCCGCCGGGACCGGCATAACCCGTGGCGCTCACTGCAATATCGCTCTGGTACAGCTCCAGCGAACCCACCGCCATCTCGCGCGCGGTCTGATGCGACACCGCGGTATAGCGGTCGAGCGTCTCCTGCTCAACACCCAGCACGCGATGTTTGATCTCATCGCAGTAGGTCACCGCACCGCCACGCAGCACCGCCGAGGCGCCCGGGATATCCGCAATCGTCGAGGCGATCATACCCGCCGTCAGCGACTCAGCCGTCGAAACCGTCATACCCCGAGCGCTCGCGCGCTCGACAATATCGCGTGCGAGCTCTTCGTTATGCGCGGCAATCTGCTCAAATGATTCCGTCATGCCCACCAGGACCTAGACCGAAAAGACGATCTTGCGGCAGTTCCAGAAGTACTGGGCGCCCGAGATAACGGTCAAGACAACGGCAACGGCGTACAGGAAGCGCGACACCGAGTAGATGCCGAGCGTCAGGGCCACCGGGCCAAGGTGCAAGCCGGCCATCGCAAAAACGCACAGGTAACCGCAGATGGAGACCATCGTGGTTGCCGTCTTGTACTTGCCGAGCTTATCGGCCGCAACGACCACACCGGCCGCACTCGCAACCATGCGAAGGGCGCTCACCAGAAGCTCACGGAACAGGATAATGAACACGGACCACACGGTCACCATGCCAAAATCCAAGAACAGCAGCAGGGCCGAGAACACGAGCAGCTTATCGGCGATGGGGTCCAAGAATTTACCGAAGTCGGTGATCTCGTTGCGCGAACGCGCCAGATAACCGTCGACCTTATCGGTGCACGACAGGATCACGTACAGAATGAAGGCAGCGGCGGCGAGCGGGCCGTCGAAGGTGCTCCAATCCGTACCGGCAACACTCGTGTGAGAAAGCGCCGACACGATCATGAACACCGGGATAAAGACGATGCGAACGCACGTCACGATGTTGGCGGGCGTCCAAACACTCGTCAGTTCCTTATTGCTCTCGTTAGCCACGACGCTCTCCTACTCCACAACATGACCGATAAGCTCATAGCAGAAGCTATCGGTAAACTCGACAGTCAGAATATCGCCCACGGACGCCTCGCTGGCGTCCAGATGCACCGCGCCATCGGAATCGGGCGCCTGGAACCAGGCATGGCCGATCAGCTCGGCGCCGTCCTCGGTCTCTTCGATACCGTCGACGATCACCTGGGCGCGCTCGCCCACATGTGCGGCGGTAGCGGCAAAACCGAGCGACTCGGCCAGGTCCATGGCCTCCTGGGCGCGCTCGAGCTTAACCTCTTCGTCGACCTGGCCCTCCATCTTAGCGGCCAGGCTGCCCTCCTCCTGCGAGTAGGCAAAGACGCTCGTATAGTCAAACCCGACGGTGTCCATAAAGTCGATAAGATCGCGGAACTCGTCGTCGGTCTCGGTCGGAAAGCCGACCATAGCCGTGGAGCGAATCACGATGCCGGGGATGCGCTCACGCAGATCGCGGAACAGGTCCTCGAGCTCCTGGCGCGAACCGGAGCGACGCATAGCCTTAAGGATGCGCGCGTCGCAGTGCTGCACGGGGATATCGATATAGGGCAGGACCTCGGGCGTATCGCGAATCGTCTCGATGAGCTCATCGGTCATGCCCTCGGGCTGCAGATAGAGCACGCGGACCCAGACGTTGTGCGGGCGCACGGCCTCGGCGACGGCACGCAGCAGCTGCGCCAAATTGCGCGGCGAGCCCTCGGCGACATCCTCGTCAGCAATGTCGGTACCCCAAATACCCGTGTCCTGGCCGATCAGCACGATCTCGCGCACACCGCCGGCAACCAAGTCGCGCACCTCGGAGATAATGCTCTCGGAATTGCGCGAATGATAGCGACCGCGAATGTAGGGGATCATGCAGAAGCTGCAGAAGCGGTTGCAGCCATCGGAAATCTTGACGTAGGCAACGGCACCCTCGACGGTACGCTTGACCTGAGGGATATAGGCCGCGATTTCACGCTCGACACCCAGCACGCCATCGATGACCGCCACGATGCCGTCCTCCTCGTCGGCCTTCACAAAGGCAGCGACCTCGGGCAGCTCGTCGGGCAGGTCGTCGCCATAGCGCGACGGCACACAGCCGCACATGACGATGGGGCAAGAACGAACGCCGTCCTGAACCTCATTGGCGAGCTCGAGTGTGGTCTCGATGCTCTCGGACGTTGCGGAGGCGAGGAACGAGCATGTATTGACGATGGCGATATCGGCATCCTGCGGGTCGAATGCTTCCTCGTAGCCTGCGGCGGTCAAAAGAGAACGCATGCGGTCGGTGTCAACCTCGTTCTTAGCGCACCCGAGGGTGATGTAGAGCACGGAGCCCAACGGTGTATCCATGTTGGAGAGCGGTCCTTTCGAATGATATTAGCGGTAGTTGGTGAACTGTAGCGGCTGGCCGTAATCCTGGTCGCGCAGGAACTGAATCACGGTCTGCAACGCGTCCTTCGAAGCAGAGGAAACACGCAGCTTGTCGGCCTCGATGGTCACCTTGACCTTGAGTTTTTGGTCCTTGATGTCCTTGTTGATCTTCTTGGCGGTCGCCTGGTCGATACCCTCGACGATATGGCCGAGCACGCGCACGGTGCCGCCCGACGCCGCCTGCGGAGCATCCCACGAGACAGCCTTGAGGTCGATGCCGCGCTTGATGAGCTTGGAGCTCAGCACGTCGATAATCTGCTTAGAGACAAAGTCAGCCGGGGCGCTGATCGTAAAGAGTTTGTCGCCCTTCGAAAGCTCGATCGTGGCGCCGGAATCCTTAAGGTCATAGCGCTGGGAAATCTCGCGCGTGGTCTGCTGGAAGGCGTTGTCGACCTCTTGCATGTTGACCTCGGACACGACGTCGAAGCTGGAATCTTTAGCCATGATGTTTCCTTTCGCGTACGAGCGGCTTAGTAGCTATCGTACGAATAGTCGGTAGAATCGGTGGGCGTCTGACCGTCAGTTGCGGTATCGGTGCCATCCGTGGACTGGGAATCGGTGCCGTCGGTGGCATCGGTACCATCGGTGGTGTCGGTACCATCAGAACTTTCACCATTCTCGGAATCAGTCGTCTCCTTCTTGGGAACGGTGATCGTCACGCGCGCCACGCCCGAGGTCTTGGTGTCGTAGCGGACCTTTTCACCGTTCTTGGTAACGGTGACGTCAGAAGGCTTGGACGTGGTGATCTCGATCGAGGACTCGGGCGTGTACTCCTGCTCAAAGGGGCCAGTCGCTTGGGCGCCATAGACCGACTTGCCGTCGACCTTGACCTCAATCCACGCGGTCTTTCCCTTGGCAACGGAGACTTTGACCTTCGTGACCTCGTTCTCTTCCTTCTTGGCTGTCGTCTTGGTAGCGTCCGAGTCAGTCGACTCATCCGTCGCCTCATCGGTGTCTTCGTCCTCGTCGACCGTTTCGGTCTTCTTAGAAGACTTCTTGGTCGTCGTCTTGGTAGCAGCGGGCGTCTCGGGCGTGGTCTCGGGCGCCGAAGATGCGCAGCCGCGCAGAAGCACCACGATGAGCACAATCAACAGCAGCGCAACGGCACCGATGCCGGCGTAGACGATACGCGGATCGAGCCCGTTGTTTTGAGGAGTACGTGATCCGCCGCGTCCACGATTGGAACTGCTGCGGCCGCCTCCCTGAGGCATACGACCACGATTGCTATCGGAACGGCCGCGATAGCCACCCTGGCCCTGAAGGCTGCGCTGACCCGAGCGGGGCGCAAGTTCACCGCGGCCTTGATAGCCACGCTGGCCCGAACGCGGAGCCGAAGAGCGCTGGCCATACGGCTGTGATTGAGAGCGAAGACGCGGCGTCACCTGCGTGGTATCGGCATCCGCATAGCCACCGCGAGAGCGTCCCGTAGAGGCACCACGGTAACCGCGATCGGAATAGCCGCCGTCGCCGTAGCCGGCACGAGGGTCACGCGCCACGCCTCGGGCAGCGGGAAGTGCACGGTCCTCGGGCATCGGCGTACTGCGGAACCGGTCACGCTGTGAGCGAATCTCCTCGCCCGAACCCGTCTCGGTAATATAACCGGCCTGCTGAGGACGCTGTCCATAGCGGGTCGAACGACCGCCCTGAACCATCAGGAAGCGCCCGTTATCGACCGAGGAACGCGAATTGACGTAGCCGGCGGCGTCCTGAAAACGACCGCCCTGCTGCGACGTCTCGCGTTCGTATGCCATCAGATCGTCAAAGTAGGCATTGACGACCTCGCGCGGATTGAGGCCCAAAAAGCGAGCATAGCTCGAAATCATGCCCTGCGCATAGCCGCGCGGCGGCATCGAAGCAAAGTTACCGGTCTCGAAAAACTCGATGATCTGCGGCCTGATTTTGATGGTGTTGGCGACCTGCTGAATGGAAAGCCCCATTCGGCGACGCTGCTCGAGCAGCATGTCACCAAAGCGTGCAGCCATCAGAATCCTCCAAACTCACGATCTTCACGTGCCATCTCGGCGTCGACAGATTCCAGCGCGGCAAGCCCCTCCTCGTCCAACAGGACCTCGCGCGGCTTGGAACCGTCGGGCGGGCCGACGACACCCTTTTCTTCCAGCATGTCCATAATACGCCCGGCACGCGCATAGCCAACCTTCAGACGACGTTGCAGGCCAGATGTGGAGCCAAGCTGCGATTCCACCACAATATGGGCGGCTTCCCAAATGAGCGGATCATCGTCTTGCGGCTCGGCTACTCCGGTGCGGACAATGCCGCCGCCACCCACCATGGACATGGAAGCGGGCGCCACGGCAGACAGGATCTCCTCGTGGTAGTCGGGCTCGCTCTGCGACTTGACGAACTCGACAATCTCGTTGATTTCGTCATCCGAGACAAAGCATCCCTGGATACGGCGAGGCTTGCCCCAGTCGACCTTGGAGAACAGCATGTCGCCCAAACCGGTGAGCTTTTCGGCACCCATCTGGTCGATGATGACGCGCGAGTCGATGCCCGTGGCGACGTTAAAGGCGATACGGTTGGTGATGTTGGCCTTGATAAGGCCCGTCACCACGTTGGAGCTCGGACGCTGCGTGGCCACGATAAGATGAATACCGGCAGCACGGCCCAGCTGTGCAATACGCACGATCGAGGCCTCGACATCCTTACCGGCGACCATCATCAGGTCCGAGAGCTCGTCGATGATAATGACCAGATAGGGCATCTTTTGCGGCGGGTTATCGTAATGCTCAAACTCGCCGGCGGCCTGCTTTTCGTTGTAGGTCGAGATCTTACGCACGTTAAGGCGCTCGAAGACCTTCAGGCGACGCTCCATCTCGGACACGGCCCATTGCAGAGCGCTCGCGGCCTGCTTGGGCTCGGTAACGACCGGCACATAGAGATGCGGCAGGCCGTTATAGCCCGCGAGCTCGACGCGCTTGGGGTCGACCATGATCAGGCGAACATCCTCGGGAAGAGCGCGCATGAGCAGGGTCGTGATGATGGAATTGATCATCACCGACTTACCAGAACCGGTCGTACCGGCAATAAGCAGGTGGGGCATCTTGGCGAGGTCAGCGACAACCGGCGTGCCCTCGGCATCGCGACCAATGGCCAGCTCGAGCGGACCGCCCTTCACATAGGGCAGCACGTCGCCCAGGTTGACGTTCTGGCGCTTGCGATTGGGGATCTCGATACCCACAAGCGAGGTACCGGGGATCGGGGCAAAGATGCGCACCGACTGGGCAGCGAGCGAAAGCGCGATGTCGTCCTCGAGGCTCGAGATCTTGCTCACGCGCTCGCCCTCGCCGGGCTGCAGCTTAAAGGTCGTCACCGTGGGGCCGGCGATCCAGCCGACAACGCGAGCGCTACGACCAAACTCAAGTAAGGTGGACTGCAGCGACTCGGCAGTCTGTTCCAGCTCCTTGTCAGAAGACGCGGAGGACGCCGACTGTGGGTTGGCATGCAGGATTTCGAGCGGCGGAAGCTTGAGGCCGTCCCCTTCTTCACCCTCGTTATCTGCGG
>CAJMBB010000007.1 GCA_905211615.1 uncultured Collinsella sp.
GGTCTTGCCGACGCCCGTGGGGCCAAGGAACAGGAAGCTGCCGATGGGGCGGTTCGGGTTCGCGATGCCGGCGCGGGAGCGCAGGATAGCGTCCGAGACCTTCTGCACGGCCTCGTCCTGGCCGATGACCCGCTGATGCAGCGTGTCCGGCAGGCGGAGCAGCTTCTCGCGTTCGCCTTCGACGAGCTTGGAGACCGGGATGCCGGTCCAGCGGGCGACGATGTTCGCAATTTCTTCTTCCGTTACGCGGTCACGAAGCAGGCTGGATTCTTTCTTTGCTTCGGCCAGCTTTTCTTCTTCCTCCAACTGCTTTTGCAGGGTGGGCAGCTTGCCGTATTGCAGCTCACCGGCCTTGGCGTAGTCGCCGGTGCGGGTCGCCTTTTCGATCTCGGCCTTGGTGGATTCCACCTCGGCGCGCAGGCTCTGCACCTTGTTCACCGCGTTCTTCTCGTTCTCCCACTGCGCCTTCTTGCTGTTGAAGCTGTCGCGCAGCTCGGCCATCTCCTTTTCCAGCGTGGCCAGACGCTGCTTGGACAGCTCGTCGGTCTCTTTCTTTAAAGAGGCCTCCTCGATTTGCAGCTGGGTGATGCGGTGGTTCATCTCGTCCAGCTCGGCGGGCATCGAATCCAGCTCGGTCTTGACCATAGCGCAAGCCTCATCGACGAGGTCGATGGCCTTATCAGGCAGGAAGCGATCCGTGATGTAGCGGTCCGACAGCGTCGCGGCGGCGATCAGGGCGGCGTCCTGAATCTTGACACCGTGGTAGACCTCGTAGCGCTCCTTCAGACCGCGCAGGATCGAGATGGTGTCCTCGACGGTAGGCTCGCTCACCATAACGGTCTGGAAACGACGGGCGAGCGCCGCGTCCTTCTCGATGTACTTGCGGTATTCGTCGAGCGTGGTCGCGCCGATCGCATGCAGGTCGCCACGGGCGAGCGCCGGCTTCAGAATGTTGCCGGCATCCATGGAGCCCTCGGTGGCACCCGCGCCCACGATGGTGTGGAGCTCATCGATGAACAGGATGACCTTGCCCTCGGACTTCTGCACTTCCTTGAGCACGGCCTTTAAGCGATCCTCGAACTCGCCACGGTACTTGGCGCCGGCGACCAGCGCGCTCATGTCGAGCTCGATGAGGTCGCGATCGCGCAGCGTGCTCGGCACGTCGCCGGCCACGATACGCTGGGCGATGCCCTCGACGATGGCGGTTTTACCGACGCCCGGCTCGCCGATGAGCACGGGATTGTTCTTGGTGCGGCGGGACAGAACCTGGATGGTACGGCGGATCTCGTCGGTACGGCCGATGACCGGGTCGAGCTTGCCGGCGCGGGCCAGATCGCAGATGTTGCGACCGTACTGCTCCAGCGCCTCAAACTGGGTCTTGTCCTCGGCGGACGTCACGCGGTCATCGCCGCGCAGCTCCTCGTAGACTTGCTCGATGCGCTCCTTGGTCACGCCGGCGTCGCGCAGAACACGGCCGGCCTCGCCCTTGTCCTCGGCAAGTGCCATCAGCAGATGCTCGGTCACCACAAAGCTGTCGCCCATCTTGGTGGCCTTTTTCTCGGCCTTCTCGATGACGCGAACGAGCTCGTTGGACAGGCCCATCTGCTGGCCCTCGCCCGAAACCTTGGGCGCGTGGTCGATGGCATCCTGCGTGGAGCGTGCGAGCTGGGCCGGGTCGGCGCCGATGCGCTCGATGATCACGGAGATATTGCGCTCGCCGGCACCGAGCAGGGCGGACAGCAGGTGAATCGGCTCCACCGCGCCGGCCTGCGCGTCGGCAGCCGTGCTCATGGCGGTCTGCAGCGCCTCGCGCGACGTCATTGCTAGCTTATCGATTCTCATGGAATCACCTCTCTTGGGGCGGCCGCCCTACGGGGCGGCTTCACGTTGTTCGAGAAGTATTGTTGCCAGCTTTGCGCGATCTTATACACAAATCTAAGTCTCTATATATAAGATTTTCTGAGTGATTGATGGATAGGGTACTGAGATGTCAGCCCGCCGTTGCCCAGGCGCACCACCATCTCGATCTGTAACATCTAGCAGCCATTTTTGATCCTAGATGTTACAGATCGAGACGAATTGTTCAGCGGCGCCCGTTTGTCTCAATCTGTAACATCTACTCGGCAAATTAGGGTCTAACTGTTACAGATCGAGACAAACCGAGAACCACCGCAAAGGGGACAGGCACCTTTGCGGTGGTTCTCGGTTTCGACGGCCAGCTGCCACACGTTATGAGATTAAAATTAAATTGTTAGCTGAGATTATTCATTTGTCATCGAGCTTGCCTGCTCTTTGTCTCGAGGAGCGCATATGAAGCCGCCTCATTCCACCGGTCGCAACGTCATCGCCATTCTCGCCATACCCATCGTGATGCTCTTCCTTATCGTCGCCACGCCCTTTTCCCTTGGTATCGCCTCGCCCTTCGATTTATGCGGAATGGTCGACGCCGACTCGCGTGCCACCTCGCTCTCCTTTATCTGTCGCGGCGTGTTCTACGAAGATGGAATTCCCACCGGAATTTGGCGGTCAAAGTTACCGCTGCTCGGTCAGATCGACGGACAGTCTCCTTATTTCCGCCTTGAACCTCAGACGATGAATTATTTGATCGACGACCAGCCGCTTTCCTCCGTCACCCTCGTCTACGACTACATGCCAAACGCCGACGAACGCCATATGAACCAAGTCCTCAACAAGCTGCTTGAGCAGTGCGGGCTCACCGAGGAGGCCGGTCGAACCATCGATAGCGACCAGCAATTAAAGCGAACAGAACTCCGCCGTGTCGGAAAAATCAAAGGTCGAAGTGGGGCCGCCTACTGGCAGGCCTGGGCAATACGCGACAAGAGCGAATTCGGGCACAGCACCTATACGGTCACCGTCTACACCAAAGACGGAATCGGGGACAATATTGACGATTTCGCGTCATCCAAACTCGGCATCCCCAAAACAACCAAGACTCCCGGCCTGGATGAAATCCTGTAAAGGCGCTCATTGGAATGTCGCTCAACGGGCGCGCTCGCCTCACCACCGCGAAGGAAACGAATATCTTTGCGGTGGTTCTACAACGCCGCAGCGATTGCTTCAGTCACAAACTTATTGAGCGACTCGCCCTTCTTGGCAGCTGCCAATGCCGCCTGCTTGTGAAGCTCAGAGCCTGTCCTTACGTTGAACGAGCCCTTAAAAGCCCGTTCGGGTTCCTTGCCCTTCTCGGCGCAAAACTCGAGGTAATCGTCGACAGCTTCGTGGAAGCACTGCTCCACTTCAACAACCGTAGAGCCCTCAAACACGATTGCGTCCTTAATGCCTGCGACCATTCCGGTTAACATGTGCTGCTCGGCATCGAACTCGACCGGGGCAAAATACCCTTTATATGCTAAAACGTTACTCATGGTTGCCCCCGGCGTCCTGTAGAAATCGGACAATGTTTCGAATGGTGCCCGCCGTTAATTCATCAGATGGATGAGGTGCGTGCATCACGAATATTCTGCCGTCCGATGGCCTGTAAAAGCGAATGCGCGATCCGGATGTTCTGCCCTTGGTGTCCATCTCAAAACCATATGACGCCATAACTTTAAGAAAGTCGGCAAATCTATACGTCGAAGGGCAGCTAAGCAGTTGAGCGATGAGTTTATCGGCCCGTGTCATCTCGGTCTCACATTCTGCAACTATATTTTAGTTGCAATTTAGCGCTGATGCAAACACCATCACTATAGAACATATGTACGTATAGAACAACTGTTCGAACCACAACAAAGGTGTCTTTCCCCTACGTTGTGTTTTTCGACAAAAAGAAGCCGCCCCGATAGCAGAGGCGGCATCAAGCAGGTCTATTTATTAGCGTCCCTCAAGACCCAACGAGAACGTCGCGGTAGCCCCTGCCACACCTTTCCCTCGGGCGACCCTCGCGAAGCGCGTGAGCACAAGGGAAAGGTGTGTCCGGGGCGTACAGCAACGTTACTCGGCAGCGGCCTTGAACTTGTTGTAGTTGATCAGGCAGCCGGCCTTGACGATAGCGCGCTCCTCGGCCGTCATATCGGCAATGTAGAGCTCAATCTGCTCAACCGCACCGTCGGCACGCACCACGTAGGCAGCGATGTCCTTTAGGTCGCCATCGAGCGCGGCGCGGATACCCGGCACAAAGACGTAGTCGCCCACCTCAAAGTTGGGCTCGGCCTCCATCTGGAAGGGCACCATGCCCCAGTTCATCACGTTGGAGCGATAGCGCTTGGTGGCGTACTCGTGGACGATGTTTGCCAGACCGCCAATTACGCGCTGGCAGCTCGCGGCCTGCTCGCGGGCAGAACCGTCGCCGGGTTTCTTGGCATAGAGCATGGAGCCGTACTCGGTCGCCTTGGCATCGGCCGCGACCCCCGCGCCGGCCAGCGCCTCAAACACACCAGCAAGCTCGGCATCGAGTGCCGCCAGGTCGCCCGCGGCCTCGCCGGCCACGCGACGCTTCTCCACGGCGTCGACCTCCTTGGAACGACCCACGTAGGCCGGATCGCGGCGGCTGAGCGTAAACTCGGCCAGGCCCAGCGGGTTGGAGCGGAAGGAGCTCGTCTCGCCCGAGGGGATGAGCTCGTCGGTCGTGGTGACCGGGTCCATGATCTTGGAGCACACCTTGAGCAGGATGTCGTCGCCGAGCGGCTCCATCGCGGGCCACGGCTTGATATTGGGGCCCTCGACCAGCTCGTCGGCAGGCTCCGCCTTGCCAAAGCCCCAGTACACACGCTTTTTGTACGGCGCATCGTCAAAGGTGTACTCGCAGGCCTCGTCCCAAGTCTCCTCGGGCAGATCGGTCGCCGGCGTCAGGACGCCGCCGTTGGCAGCCGTCGCCGCAATGGAGCGGGCGTCCATCAGGGCCACGGCGCTCAGCTGGCCATTACCCGGCTTGGAACCCTCGCGGTTGGGGAAGTTGCGCGTGGTGTGGCGGATGGACAGGCCGTTGTTGGCAGGCGTGTCGCCGGCGCCAAAGCACGGGCCGCAGAACGCCGTGCGCACGATCGCGCCGGCCTCCATAAGGTCGTAGATGTAGCCGCGGCGCGTAAGCTCGAGCGCCACGGGCTGGCTCGTGGGATAGACCGACAGCGAGAACTCGCCGCAGCCGGTGTTGGCGCCCTTGAGCACGCGGGCAGCCTGCACCACGGAGTCGTAGTTGCCGCCCGAGCAGCCGGCGATAACGCCCTGCTGCACGTGCAGCCTGCCGTCGACGATCTTGTCGAGCAGGCTAAAGTGCGTCTTGCCCTCCCCGATCTTGGCGGCCTCGAGCTCCACCTCATACAGGATGTCCTCGAGGTTCTCGTTGAGCTCGTCAATCTCAAAGCCGTTGGAAGGATGGAACGGCAGTGCGATCATGGGCTTGATGCTCGACAGATCGACCTCGACGCAGCCGTCGTAGTAGGCAACATCGGCTGGCTTGAGCTCGCGGTAGTCGTCGCCGCGGCCGTGCATGGTCAGAAACGCGTGCGTGTCCTCGTCGGTGGCCCAGATGCTCGACAGGCAGGTGGTCTCGGTGGTCATGACGTCGACGCCGTTGCGGTAGTCGGTCGTCATGCTCGCGATGCCCGGGCCCACAAACTCCATGACCTTGTTCTTGACGTAGCCCTTGGCAAAGACAGCACGGATGATGGCGAGCGCCACGTCGTGCGGGCCAACGCCGGGACGCGGGGCGCCCGTGAGGTAGATGGCGACGACGCCGGGATAGGCAACGTCGTAGGTGTCGCGCAGCAGCTGCTTTGCCAGCTCGCCGCCGCCCTCGCCCACGGCCATGGTACCCAGGGCACCGTAGCGGGTGTGCGAGTCGGAGCCCAGGATCATCTTGCCGCAGCCGGCGAAGTTCTCACGCATAAAGGAGTGGATGACGGCGATGTGCGGCGGGACGAAGATGCCGCCGTACTTCTTGGCAGCCGAGAGGCCAAAGACGTGGTCGTCCTCGTTGATGGTGCCGCCCACGGCGCACAGCGAGTTATGGCAGTTGGTGAGTACGTAAGGCAGCGGGAACTGCTCCATGCCCGAGGCGCGCGCCGTCTGGATGATGCCGACAAAGGTGATGTCATGGCTCGCCATGGCGTCGAAGCGAATCTTGAGCGCCTCGGGATCTCCGGACGTATTGTGTGCCTGGAGGATCGAATACGCGATGGTGCCGCGCTTGGCATCCTCGGGCGTCTGCGTAATACCGCGCTCAGCAGCCTCGGCCGCAGGCACAACCTCGCTGCCACCGCGCAGGTAGATGCCGTCCTCGTACAGCTTGACCATACTGTCTCCCACTCTGCCCGAAAAGCTCGGGCGCATAGCATACATTCGTTCAATATCGTGCCATAGAACAGTTGCCAGCGGGTTACGAATCTGCACGTTCACTTTATCTAGGTAAAGTATAGGACAAGCCCCTTGCATCGCTCTCTTGACAATGAGTGTCCCAAAGTGCCGGCACAAAAGGAACGTCCCCAAGTGCCAACCAAGGCAACGCCGCAGGCAGAGGACGGACAGCGAGCGACGTCCAGAGCGAACAAGTTGGCATGAAAAAGGCAAGGCATAGACCTTCTGGTCATGCCTTGCCTTTTGAATGACAAATTGTCGCTCTGGGCGGCGCGCAGCGTCGGCCCGTTACGCGGTTTGGTAAAACCGCGTAACTACAAATCCCCGCCGGCACCCAGTAGTTTGCGCATGACTTGCTCGGGGTTGACCGAGCCATCGCGCGGAGCCAGGGCGGTGATCTTCTTCTGCATCTTGTACTCGTGCAGCTCGTCCTCGAGCTGGCGCACGCGGGCACGGAGTTTTTCGTTCTCGCGCTCGCGCTCCTCGGCGCGCTCCTTCATATCGAGGATGCGCACCACGCCGGCAAGGTTGATGCCCTCGTCGGTCAGCTGGTTGATGAGCTCCAGGCGCTCGATATCGGCACGCGAATACAGACGCGTGTTGCCGCCCGAGCGCTGGGGGTTCACCAGGCCCTTGGACTCGTAGACGCGCAGAGTCTGCGGATGCATGCCGGTCAGCTCAGCCGCCACGCTGATCATGTACAGCGGTTTGTTCCTATTGTCCTCGGCCATGCTACCTGACCCCTTTCCGTCTCGTTATCGTCCATCATAAGCCCGCGGGCGCGGGCGTGCACCGCAACCGCCTTAGTACGTCGCCTTGTAACGATTGACCTTCTCGCGGTAGTCGCGCGTGTCGGCCTCGCGCAGCTTGGTCATGGCATCGCGCTCGTCGTCGGACAGGTTCGTGGGAACCTGCACCTTGATCTCGACAAGCAATGCACCGGTGCGCCCGCGGTGCTTAACATCGGGCGCGCCCATTTCCTTAAAGCGGAATTTCTTGCCCGTCTGGGTACCTGCGGGCACCTTCAGACGAACCGTCGCACCGCCGGGCGTCGGCACGTCCACCGTGCAGCCGAGCGCCGCCTCGTAGACCGAGACCGGTACCTCCATGGTCACGTCGGCACCTTTACGCTTAAACAGCGGATGCTCCTCCACGTGCGTGGTCACGACCAGGTCGCCGCGCTCGCCGCCGGCAACGCCATACTCGCCGCGACGCTTGTAGCGCAGCTTGCCGCCGTCGACCGCGCCCGCGGGCACCGAGACCGTAATGGTCTGCTGCTCGCCCGTCGAGGGAATACGGTAAGTAACCTTGTGCGTCACGCCGCGGAATGCGTCCTCTGCCGAAACATCGACGGTCAGCGACAGGTCGCCGCCCTTGCGAGCACGGCTGCGGCCCGCGCCGGCATTCCCCGCAGCCCCGGCAAAGCCCGAGCCCCAATCGCTGCCCCAAGCGCCGTTGCCGCTAAAGATGCTGTCGAAGATATCGCCCCAGCCGCTGGCGCCCGCGCCGGCACCGTAGCCGCCGCCATACGCGCCGCCCGCGCCCGGCATGCCGCCAAACATGAGCATCTGGTCGTACTCTTTGCGCTTCTTCTCGTCCGAAAGTGTCTCGTAGGCCTCGCTGATCTCCTTGAACTTGGCCTCGTCGCCGCCGGCATCGGGGTGATATTTTTGCGCGAGCTTACGAAACGCGCTCTTGATCTCTTTGTCGGAGGCGCTCTTGGATACGCCCAGGATGTCATAGAAGGTTTTGCCTGCAGCCATCGTAGCTCCTCTCCTGTTACGTCCGCCGCCTCTGCGGACGACGGCTCATGCTTTCATATGGCACTAGGCCAGAAAGGGCCCCGGGTGTTGCCCCGGGGCCCTTCTCAATTACTCATCGGTGCTCTCGTCCGTATCGGCCGCAGCATCCTCGGGCGCCGCTTCGGGCTCCGGTGCGGGGCGCTTCTCGCCACCATAGGTCACCGTCACCATCGCGGACCGCAGAATGCGATCCGCCATGCGATAGCCCTTCTGGTACACGTCGTTGACGGTCTCGTCGTACTGCGATGCGTCCTCGACGCGACCCACGGCCTGGTGCTCGAGCGGATCGAACGCCTCGCCCTTGGGGTCGATGGGCTCAACGCCCTCGTGCGCAAACACATCGAGCAGCTTGGCATGCACCGCGTCAACGCCATCGACGAACTGCTTAAAGTCGTCGGAAAGCTCCTGGCTACGGGCATGGCCGATTGCGCGCTCGATATCGTCGACCACCGGCAGCAGCGCAGTGACGAGCTTCTCGGTCGCGCGCTCGCGCTCGGCGATACGTTCATTGGCGGTGCGGCGACGGAAGTTCTCCCAGTCGGCCTGCAGACGGGCGGTACGCTCGGTGGCGTCCTTTGCCTTGTCCTCGGCGGCCTTCTGGGCCTCTGCCGCAGCATCGAGCTCGCTTCGCACGTCGGCGAGCTCCTTTTGGGCCTGCTCGAACTTGAGCTTAAAGTCGTTGTCGGCGGCTTCCTCACCGGCGCGGATAGCAGCTTCCACCATCTCGTCCTCGGTCATCGTCGCCTCCTTGTTGGAATCCTCTACCTGGTTCTCGGCAGCCTCGGCGGCCGGGGCCTCGTTGGCCTCGGTATCGTCAACGGCCTCTACGGGAATCTTCACGTCCTTCTCCTCAGAGTCAACGGGGGCGGCGCCAGCGGCGGCCGCCTCCGTGCGAGCTTTACGGGCGGACATGATTATTTGTCCTCGTCGTCCACAACCTCGTAGTCGGCGTCGACAACGTCATCGTCGGCAGGCTGGGCGCCAGCGGCACCGTCGGTCTGCTGCTGAGCGTCGGCGTAGACAACCTGGGCCAGCTCGTAGGCCACGGACTGCAGGGACTCGCCGGCGGCCTTGATAGCCTCGACGTCAGAGCCCTCGAGCGCCTTCTTAGCGTCGGCGATAGCGGCCTCGGCCTTGGACTTCACGTCGGCGGAAACCTTGTCGCCCAGCTCGTTGAGGGTCTGCTCGGTGGAGTAGCACAGGCTGTCGGTCTGGTTGCGGACCTCGACCTCTTCCTTCTGCTTCTTGTCCTCCTCGGCATGAGCCTCGGCATCCTTGACCATACGATCGACTTCGTCGTCGGACAGAGCGGTGGAGCCGGAAATGGTGATCTGCTGCTCCTTGCCGGTGCCCTTGTCCTTCGCGGAGACCTTGACGATGCCGTTGGCATCGATGTCGAAGGTAACCTCGATCTGCGGCACGCCGCGGCGGGCAGCCGGGATACCGGTCAGCTGGAACTTACCGAGCGACTTGTTGTCGCGGGCAAGCTCGCGCTCGCCCTGGAGCACGTTGATCTCGACGCTGGTCTGGTTGTCGGCAGCGGTGGAGTATACCTCGGTCTTAGAGGTCGGGATCGTGGTGTTGCGGTCGATCATCTTGGTCATGACGCCGCCCATGGTCTCGACGCCCAGCGACAGCGGGGTAACGTCGAGCAGCAGGATGCCCTCGACGTCGCCGGTGAGCACGCCGCCCTGGACGGCAGCGCCGTCGGCAACGACCTCGTCGGGGTTCACGGACATGTTGGGCTGCTTGCCGGTCATGGTCTTGACGAGCTCCTGGACGGCGGGCATACGGGTGGAGCCGCCGACGAGAATGACCTCGGTCAGATCAGAGAGCTTAAGCTTGGCGTCGCGCAGGGCGTTGGTGACAGGCTGCTTGCAGCGCTCGAGCAGGTCGCGGGTGATCTTCTCGAACTCGGCGCGGGTCAGCGTGTAGTTGAGGTGCAGCGGGCCGGACTGGTTCATGGTGATGAACGGCAGGTTGATGGTGGTCTGCTGGGCGGCGGAAAGCTCCTTCTTGGCGTTCTCGGCAGCCTCCTTCAGACGCTGCAGGGCCATGGGGTCCTGACGCAGGTCGACGCCGTTCTCCTGCTGGAACTTGTCGGCCATCCAGTCGATGACGCGCTGGTCCCAGTCATCGCCGCCCAGGTGGTTGTCGCCCGAGGTGGACAGAACCTCAAACACGCCGTCAGCGAGGTCAAGAATGGAGACGTCGAAGGTGCCGCCGCCCAGGTCGAAGACCAAGATGCGCTGGTCGGTGCCCTGCTTGTCCAGGCCATAGGCCAAAGCAGCAGCGGTCGGCTCGTTGACGATACGCTTGACGTTGAGGCCGGCGATCTTACCGGCGTCCTTGGTGGCCTGACGCTGGGCGTCGTTGAAGTAGGCCGGGACGGTAATAACGGCGTCGGTGACGGTCTCGCCCAGATACTTCTCGGCGTCGGCCTTCATCTTTGCGAGCGTCATGGCGCTCACCTGCTCGGCGGTGTAATCCTTGCCCTCGATGTCGACGACGGCACGGCCACCCTGGCCCTCCTTGACCTCATACGGCACGGTCTTGATCTCGGAGGTGCACTCGGAGTACTTGCGGCCCATGAAGCGCTTGATGGAGAACACGGTGTTCTTGGGGTTGGTGACCGCCTGGTTCTTAGCGGCCTTGCCCACAACGCGGTCGCCGTCGGCACGGAAGCCCACGACAGACGGGGTGGTGCGGTCGCCCTCGGCGTTCACGATAATGGTCGGAGAACCGCCCTCGAGAACGGCCATTGCGGAGTTAGTAGTACCAAGGTCGATACCAAGAATCTTGCCCATTAGAAATTCCCTCTCTCTTGTGCGTTTGCACCGGCTCGGCGGTCTGCCGAGCGGTGCTTCGGCTTGTCTTTCAGGATGTAGTGTATCCCCTTATGGGCCGGAATATACAAAATCTAAGTCAATTCATATAAGATTTCTTATTGCTGAGAGTTTAGGTTCTTAAATGCGCAGGTAGATGCGCTGATTGAGTTCTCGGCAAATCTATCGAGATCTATGTAGAGATGGCTGAGGTTTGCGTCCGGGGGTGCCTGGGGCCGTTTTGCGGAAAGCTCGTCCCGGTTTGAGCGTGGATTCCGGGTCGCAGTTTCCTCTAGCGGTCCAACCGGAAACTGCGACCCGGTTTTCGGCCAAATAACGGGATGCCCTTTCCGCAGGCGCGCTCAATAGCTCAATATTTCAAGTCACCTTTAGCTAACATTTTCGCAGCTCAACGGCCCCACCTGCGCGTTTTTAGTAAACCTTGGCATACTCGGCGAACGGTATGAAGATGCCGGCCAGAGGGTATTGCAAACGGTCGCTCCCGTGGTATGTTTTTGCCCGAATCAAACCGGCGCGCATCGTCTGTAGCGTCGGTCAACAGAGAGGAAACTACCATGGCTCATCCCGTAATTGATGCCGACGAGTGCATCGCTTGTGGCGTTTGCGTCGACTCCTGCCCCGCTGGCGTTCTGGAGCTCCAAGACGTCGCTACCGTCGCTGACGAGGACTCCTGCGTCGCCTGTGGCGCTTGCCAGGACGCTTGCCCCGCTGGCGCGATCACCGAGATCGTCGAGGAGTAACAACTCCCCCACTTGCACATTCAAAAGTACACCGTGCACAAAAAGGAGGCCTCCGCATCGCCGCGGAGGCCTCCTTTTGCATTCGTGGGCAGCTAATTGGGGACGGTGTCGGGCTAGGACAAATCATCCTCGTAGGGCATTAAATCGGCTAGGTAGCCTTTCTCCTTGAGCATGGCCTCGATCTCGTCGAGGGTCTGTTCGTCCTCCGCCGCAATGCGATGGAAGTGATAGCCGCTCGTCACCGTTAGCAGCGGAAAGCTCTTGCCGCTCTCGATATCGCGCAGATAGCGCTCGACATCGCGGCGGTTGCGGATGTCCAGGTCGGCCGTGATCTTGCCGTACACACGATGGTTGACGATCACGTTGAGCACGGCGCCACCCGCGTCGACGATACTCGTAAGCTCGTCGCCCGCCTGCTCCACGCTGTGGCGCACCTTAACAAGACGCGTGGGCACGGCGGGGCTACTCGCGGCTTCCTGCAGCACGTAGCCGCGGTTGGTCGCCACGATATCGTGCCCATCGGCGCGCAGCAGGGCGATGTCCTGCACCACGACCTGGCGGCTCACACCCACCTCGCGGGCAAGCGCGCTGCCCGATACGGGCCCCTTGGCCCCCTCGAGCACGGCCATGATGGCACGGCGACGCTCGCGGGCGTTCATTATTTACCGTCCAGCAGACGCAGGTGCTTAAGCGAGAGGTCGAGGATCGGCGCAGAGTGTGTCAGGGCGCCCGAGCTAATATAGTCGACACCCAGATCGGCCAGGGCGCGAATGTTGCTGGCGTCCACGTTGCCCGAGCACTCGGTCTTGGCGCGACCGGCGATAAGCTCGATGGCGGCGGCCATGTCGTCATGGGTCATGTTGTCGAGCATGATAATGTCGGCACCGGCCTCCGCGGCTTCGCGCACCATGTCCAGGTTCTCGCACTCAATCTCGACCGTCGTGGTAAACGATGCATGGGCGCGCGCCATCTCGATCGCGCGCGTCACGCCACCGGCGGCATCGATGTGGTTGTCCTTGAGCATGACGGCCGTCGACAGGTTGTAACGGTGGTTGCTGCCCCCGCCGATCTCAACCGCCGCCTTCTCAAACACGCGCATGCCCGGAGTGGTCTTGCGCGTATCGACAAGCACGGTCTTGGTGCCCTCGAGCGCAGCCGCCATCCGATGCGTGTAGGTAGCGATACCGCTCATGCGCTGCAGATAGTTGAGCGCCACGCGCTCGCCTGAAAGCAGCACGCGCGCATCGCCGCGCACCTGACCCACATGGTCGCCGGCGTGCACCTCGTCGCCATCGGCAACGTCGAGCAGCACCGAGCTCTGCGAATCCAGCAGCTCAAAGGTGCGGGCAAACACATCCAAGCCAGCGATGATGCCGTCGGCCTTGGCGATAAGCTCCACCGTGGCGGGACGCGCCGTGGGGCACACGCTCGCCGTGCTCACGTCCTCAAACGTAATGTCCTCGCGCAGAGCCTGCAGAATCAGATCATCGGCGACGAGCTTCATGGTAATGGGATTCATGGTCTACTCCTCCACGGCCTGCGTGCCGGCGGCACGGGCCAAATCATCGATTGCCAGGGTATCGGCGCTCAGGGTGCGATGACGGCCATCGAGCGCGGGATCGCCCGCCTGCTCCACGGCCAGCGACTCGCCGGTACGCATATACCACGCGGCGCGACGACCCCAGACCAGCGCCTCGAGCAGGCTGTTGGAAGCTAGGCGATTCTTGCCGTGAACGCCGTTGCAGGCCGTCTCGCCCGCGGCGTAGAGCTCAGGCATCGAAGTGCGGCCGTCCTTATCGACCCATACGCCGCCCATAAAGTAGTGCTGCGTGGGCGTAACGGGGATGGGCTCGTCCAAGATGTCGCGGCCGTCCTCAAGGCAGCGCGCGCGAATGTTGGCAAAATGCCCGGTCACCACATCGCGCTCGACGGGGGCAAAGCTCAGCCACTCGTGCTCGGTACCGTCCCGCTTCATCTGTTCGCGAATAGCGGCGGCGACCACATCGCGCGGCTGAAGCTCGTCGGTAAAGCGCTCGCCGGCAGCGTTGAGCAAAATCGCGCCCTCGCCGCGGCAGCTCTCGCTGATCAGGAAGGTGCGGCCCGGCTGCGGCGAGAACAGTCCCGTGGGGTGAATCTGCACGTAGTCCAGATGCTCCATCTTAATGCCATGCTCCTGAGCGATGTAGCAGGCATCGCCCGTGAGTTGCGGATAGTTGGTCGAGTGGTCGTATACGCCACCGATGCCGCCCGTCGCCCACAGCGTGTGGCGGGCATGGATCTTAAACGGCTCGCCGGCATGCACGCCCTCGGCAGCATTTGCCAGCTCGTCGGCGGGACGAACCGAGTTGTCCTCGTCCACGGAAACGGCGACGACGCCGGCACACACCGTGGTGCCGTCACGCTCGCCCGTCAGGATGTCGGTCATGGCCACGTGCTCCAAAATCTGCACGTTATCCAGCTTGCGAACGGCCTGGAGCAGCTTGGTGGTGATCTCCTTGCCCGTGATGTCGGCATGAAAGGCAATGCGCGGACGGCTGTGCGCGCCCTCGCGAGTAAAGTCGAGGCTGCCGTCGGCCTTGCGCTCAAAGTCCACGCCCATCGCCAGCAGGTCGTTGATGACCGAGCGGCTCGAGCGGATCATGATGTCGACGCTCTCGCGGCGGTTCTCGTAGTGGCCGGCGTGCATGGTGTCCTCAAAGAAGGCATCGTAGTCCGAGCCCTCGGGCAGCACGCAGATGCCGCCCTGCGCGAGCATCGAATCGCACTCGTCGACAGCGCCCTTGGAGAGCATGATCACGCGCGCACTCGTCGGCAGGTTGAGAGCCGCGTACAGGCCCGCTACGCCGCAACCGGCAATGACAACGTCACACTCCATATCGGGGTATTGCTTGGTTTCCACAGGAATCCTCTCCCTTGAATGTGGCATAAGGGACTGTCCCTCATGTCACATTGGCTTAGCGCGCTGCGTACTCGAGCATGCGGTCGAGCGTAAGTTTGGCCTGGTCGGCAGCCTCGTCCGACACGCCGATCTGCACTTCGCCCTCGCCCGTCTCCAGGCAGCGCACGAGCTTTTCGAGCGTGATAAGGTCCATGTTGACGCAGGTGGGCTGCACCGCGGGGAAGTAGAACTTCTTGCCGGTGCCCTGGCAGCGGCGCTCGAGCTCGTAGAGCACGCCGCGGACCGTCACGATAATGAACTCGCTCGCGTCGGACTCCTCGGCATACTTGATGATGCCGGCAGTGGAGCCGATGTAGTCGGCCTCGGTCAGGACGTCGGCCTTGCACTCAGGATGCGCCAGCACGAGCGCGTCGGGGTGGGCCTCCGTCGCGTCGACGATCTGCTCGACGGTGATGATGTGATGGCGAGGGCAGTAGCCGTTGTTGAGTATGACGTGCTTTTGCGGCACCTGCTCGGCTACGAAGCGGCCCAAGTTTTGATCGGGAATGAACAGGACGTGTTGCTGCGGTAGCTCGGACACGATCTTGACGGCGTTGGAGCTGGTGACGCATACGTCGCTCCAGCTCTTGATCTCGACCGTCGAGTTGACGTAGCAGACCACGGCAAGGTCGTCACCGTACTCGGCGCGCGCCGCGTCGACCGTCTCGCGCTTGACCATGTGAGCCATGGGGCAGTCCGCGCCCGGCTCGGGCAGCAGCACGGTCTTGGTGGGGTTGAGCAGCTTGGCGCTCTCGCCCATAAACTCCACGCCGCACAGCACGATGGTATGCTGCGGTAGGCTCTTGGCAAGCTTTGCCAGGTAGAAGCTGTCGCCGACGTAATCAGCCACGGCCTGCACCTCGGGCGCCACATAGTAGTGCGCCAGGATCACCGCGTCACGTTGGGTTTTTAGTTGCTGAATGGCCTCGACGAGCTCTGCGGGCACCAGTGCCGCGCGCTCCGTTGCCGTCGTTGCCGATGCTAGGCCGGCCGCGATATCGCGTGCAAGCTCCGACGCATCCATGTTCGCGCTCTGTGCCATCAAGGCCCCTCTCTTTTGGCGAATCTTGGGGCTTTAGTATGACACCTAGGTTTACAGCTGACAAGACAGCTGTAAACCTAGGTGTAAAGTTGAAATAAAGATTCAATCATGTGGCAGGTCCATTTTCGAACTGACAAGCTGAGGATAGCCGAGCTCTCAATAGCGCAGGAGGCATCTTTCGCCACCGCAATACCGCTCGGCGCGAGTTGCACGACGTGGGGCGCAAATGGGACACGCCTCCGCGAGCGGTCCGCACCCAATGTGGCAAAATCGAACTACTAAGGGGGCTCAGAATGCTCAAGATTATTGCCTGCGACGATGATGTCGCTTTTCTAGATAGACTGCACCGAATGATCGACCGTTGGTCGACCGAGACGGGCACGGCGGTCGATGTTGCGCTCGTCACGCGCGGCGAGGACCTGCTGGCCCGCCATGCCGCATCGCGCGCCGACATCATTCTGCTCGACATGATTATGCCGCTCGTCAACGGCATGGACACCGCGCGGGAGCTGCGCCAATCCGACACCGCCGTGCGCCTGGTGTTTCTCACCTCGTCGCCCGAGTTCGCACTGGAGTCCTACGAGGTCCGCGCCTTCGACTACCTGCTCAAGCCCGTGACTTACGAGCGCCTGGCGCAGCCACTCGACGAGCTTTCGAGCATGCGCCCGGCGGCAACCGACGAGCTCGTGATCAAAACGTCCTTTGGCTACCACGCCCTGCGCCTGTCCGACATCGAATATGCCGAGGCGCGCAACAAGCACGTGGTCTTCCGTCTGCGCGACGGACGCGATATCGAGGCACTCGAGTCGTTCCGCAGCGTCGAGGACCGTTTGGCGCAAAATGCTACCTTCTTTAAATGCCACCGTAGCTACCAGGTCAACTTGCGCAACATCGACCACTTCGATCGCACGGACATCGTCATGCGCTCCGGCGCGTGCATTCCGCTGTCGCGCAGCAGCAAGCAGGGGTTCCAAGACGCCTACATTGCGGTGCGCTTCGAGGGCGGGAGGCGCTGATGATCTCCTCGGTCGAAATGGTCCTTTGGGCAATCCACCACGCCACAACGCTGCTCTTTGGCGTCTTTGCCTCGGCGGCGCTGTGCGGCGTCGAAATCAACCGACGCCACGCGCTTGAGCTGCTGGGAGTCGGCGTCGTGACCGGCACCGCCTTCTCAATCGCCAATGTCGTTGGCGGAGAGCTTTTTGCCCGTCAGGTCTATCCGCTCGTCGTGCACCTGCCGCTTACCGTCTACCTGCTCGCGGCATTGGGCGTCACCAGCGCCTATCTGAGCTGCCAGTTCAGCAACTGGATGGGCATCGCCGCCTTTGCCGCGACCGATTCTCAGATCGCGTACTATCTGGCACGCATCGCTACCACGCTCGGCGTCTTTGCCGTCCTGCTGCATTGGGCCGGCGACATTGGACCCCGCCTGGCGATTAAAAGCCCCACCGAGCTGGGCATCCTTTTAATCCTGCCGCTCGTCTATTACATCTTTGACTACGCCACGAACGTCTACACCACGCTGTTCCACTCGGGCTCGGTGGTGACGGTTGAGTTTTTGGCATTTGCGCTCTGTACCTTCTATCTTATGTTTCTTACCGTTTACCTGCGCGAATACGAAGAAAAGGAAACCGCCGAGCGAGAGCGTTGGATGCTCGAAACCCGCGACAGCGCCGCCATCAAAGAGCTCGAGGCTTGGCGTCAATCTGGGCGCGAGCTGTCGATTCTTCGCCACGATATGCGCCACTTCCTACGCGGCCTGGCCGCTTTAATTGAGGAGGGCCACACCGACGAGGCGCTCAAACGCATCGACGAACTCTGTGAAGCCGGCGACCGCACCGCCGTACGCCGCTTCTGCGCCAACGAAACCGTAAACATCGCGCTTTCGTCATTCAACTCGGATGATATCAATAGAAACGGCATTACCGCCAACCTGCGCGCCGCCGTACCCGAAACCGTCCACGTAGGTGACGCCGACCTGTTTAGCGTGCTCTCAAATGCCTTGGAAAAGGCTATCACCGCCGCAAGCGCCGCACCCCAAGGAAAGCGATTCGTCGACTTTGACCTGCGATTTGAGGACGGTCAGCTGCTGCTGTTAGTTTCCAACACGTTTGACCGCGCGCCGCGCATGGTCGACGGCATGCCCGTAGCCGCGCACACCGGGCACGGCTTTGGAACCAAGAGCGTTAAGCTTGCCGTCGAACGCATGAACGGCAACTGCCAGTTCCGCATTAACGGCGATCGGTTTGAGCTGCGCGCTGTGATGTAAGGGCGCGGGCACGACGGATTTGCGTTCCGCGGGTGCGGCTCGCCCGCTCGAGGTCGTTTGTCGGCGCGGGCTCGCTACAGCGGCGCGGCCGCCGGAGTCAGCTGCTTGATGTAGGCCCACATACGCTGCTTAGCGGCCTTGTCGGCGAGTGCCGCTTCAAAGCCGTCGAGCGCGAGCACGCGGCGGCCCTGCACATGGGCGACCAGGCCGGGCTTGAGCATGGCGGTGTCGAAGTCATCGATCGCCACGAGCATATCGGCGTAGGTCTCGCGCATGGCGTCAGCCGCGTTGTTGTCGAGCAGTAGCACCGCCTCGGGGTCCAAGGCCTCAAGCGCCTCGCGGAACAGCTCGCACGGCAGAGTCTCGCCCACCGCGACCGCTCCGTCACCCACGCCGGCGACGCTTGCCAGCACGCAAAAATCCTCGGGCGCGTAGCCGATGGCCCCAAGCGCCTTGCGCAACGCCGCGCCATCCGGGCCGGCGGCAAGCTCGCCACCCGAACGCTCGGCCTCGTCCAAATCGCCTTTGACCAGTACGATCGGCGAGCACGCGTTGCCCACGATGCGCACGCCACGGACCGCAAGCGATGAGAGCTCCTGCTCGGCCGCCTGGGCGATGGCTTCTTTTTTCTGGCTTTGTGACGTGGACATGCGCTCTCCAATCGTTTGCGTGCCCACCATTATATAAAAGAGCTGCCCGCGAGTGGTTGCTTTGCGGGCGGCTGGGTATAAGCACGGTCGTACTGAGTTTTACGCGGCCGAGCCGCATCGCATTATGGAGGTCACCATGGCTGACATTAAGCAGATTACCCCCGAGAACTTCGATTCCATCGTTAACGACAGCCTGCCCGTGCTGGTCGATTTTTGGGCACCGTGGTGCGGGCCCTGTCGGTCCCTCTCGCCCGTCGTTGACGAGGTTGCCGATGAGCTGGCGGGCAAGCTTGCCGTTGCCAAATGCAACGTCGACGACAACCAGGACCTGGCCATGAAGTATGGCGTCATGAGCATCCCCACGCTGATTGTGTTTAAGAACGGCGAGGAGATTGACCGCTCGGTTGGCGCTCTGCCCAAGGCGAGGCTGCAGGCGCTGCTGGAGAAGCATCTGTAATACGCTTGTTACTTACCCGCCGTCCATGAGCGGTTTTGCACCGCTCGCCGGACTGCCGGATGCGGCGCGTGCGACCACGGATAGTATGGTAGTTACAAACAGCCCCCAGTGAACGGGTGCGAGTCGCACAGACTCGCACCCGTTTTCTTATGCAGCGGCGCGCAGAGCGGGCGTAGTAAAATCTGAACCACTGGATTACCGCCTACACAAGGAGATTTCCCATGCATGATGTTGGAATGAACATGAGTCAGCTTGCCATGAGCGTCAAACAGGTCGACGACACCATCGAGCTCGCTCACGAGTGGAGCCATCAGCTGCTGCATGCGACCGAGAATTTTGACATGGAGCGCATCGGCGCCAAGCTCGAGGCAGCCATGGCCGCGCTGCACGAGGCCCATGACGCACTCGAGGGCTACGAAGAGGCCATCGAGGCCGACCACAACTCCGTCGGATCCGTGAAGCTGGTGTAAGGTGACCGAACACGAGCACGGCTGCGGGTACGAGCACGAGCATCCGCACGGGGCGGACGGTGACGCGGGCTGCCACTGTAGTGGTTCCGGCTCCGAGCTGGTCCGTTTTTCGGTTACCGCACCCGACGACCTGCTGCGCCGTTTTGACGAGCAGATCGCACGCCGCGGCGACGTGGCCAACCGATCCGAGGCCGTGCGCGACCTGATTCGCGCCTCGATCGCCAAGGAGCAGATGCGCACGCCCGATGAGCACGTTATCGGGTCGCTCACCATGATCTACGACCATCACACCGGCGATCTGACGCGCCGTCTGGACGAGGTGCAGCACGACTACACCAACGAGATCGTATCGACCATGCACGTGCATCTGGATCACCACAACTGCTTGGAGATCCTGGCGCTCAAGGGTCGCGGCGAGCGCGTCTACGAACTAGCCGACCGCCTGCTGGGCCTGCGCGGCGTTAAGCACGGCGAGCTCACCTGCGCCGCCACCAAGCAGAGCCTGGGGCTGTAGCGGGATTTCCCGCAGCGCACCTGTCCCTTTTTGGTCGGTTTTGATGAGGAGTGTCGCATGCGGCATGTGCATATTCATGTGACGGGCATTGTGCAGGGCGTTGGCATGCGGCCGTTTGTGTATCGCGAGGCCATGGCGCATGGCATTTGCGGATGGGTGCTCAATGCGGGCGACGGCGTGCATATCGAGGCGCACGCTCCGGCCGATGCGCTCGATGCTTTTGTTGCCGCGCTTTCCGAGCATGCGCCTGCGGCAGCCCGCGTAGAGTATGTCGAGGTTGTGGACCTGGCAGCCAACGGTTGGGATGCCGCCAATGAACAGGGCTTTCGCATCGTAGCATCGCAGGACCAGACCGCGCACACCACACTTGTCTCGCCCGATATCGCCACCTGTGACGATTGCCTGCGCGAGCTGTTCGATCCCGCCGACCGACGCTATCACTACCCCTTTATCAACTGCACTAACTGCGGCCCACGCTTTACCATCATCCGATCGCTGCCCTATGACCGAGCGGCTACCTCGATGGACCGCTTTCCCATGTGCCCTGAGTGTGCCGCAGAGTATGCCAATCCGCTCGACCGTCGCTTTCACGCGCAGCCCGATGCCTGCTTTGATTGCGGGCCGCATATTACGTGGCGCGAGGCTGTAAACGGCAATGCGTGCGGGAATTCGTCCGCGACACCGGCCGTCGGCACCACACGCGAGGCCAGCGATGCTATCATCGAGCGCTGCGTTGAGCTGCTGGCCAGCGGTGGCATCGTCGCCATCAAGGGCCTGGGCGGATTCCATCTAGCCTGTGACGCTGCCAACGAGCAGGCGGTGGCCGAGTTGCGCCGTCGCAAACGCCGCAGCAACAAACCACTTGCCGTCATGGTGCGCGGTCTTGCTGATACCGAGCGCCTGTGCCATATCGACGATGCTGAACGCGATCTGCTCGCCGGCAGTATCCGCCCCATCGTGCTGCTGCGCCGGCGCACTGTTAGCGAGGACAACGGCGGTTCCCCCGACATCCTCGCCCTCGCGCCATCTGTCGCGCACGACCTGCCCGAGCTCGGCGTCATGCTCCCCTATACCCCGCTTCAGCATCTGTTGCTTGCCGCGACAGAAGCCTGCGGTATGTACGCGCTCGTCATGACCAGCGGAAACCTGAGCGAAGAACCCATCGAGACCGACGACGACCTTGCCTGGGAACACCTCGTTGCCGCCGGCATCGCCGACGCGTTGCTCGGTAACGACCGCGCAATCCTCTCGCGCTACGACGACTCTGTAGTGCGCGTGGTCGACGGCGCCGCTATGCCCGTGCGCCGCGCTCGCGGATATGCACCCCAGCCGCTGCCGTTGCCGGCGCTCGACGGCGTTCCGTCCTGCGTGCTCGCCTGCGGGCCACAACAAAAGGCCACGATTGCGCTCACGCGTGAAGGGACGAACGGCGAGGCAACCTGTTTTGTGTCGCAGCATATCGGCGATGTTGAAAACGGCGGGACCTTCGATGCATGGAACGCCGCGCGCACGCGCTTGGAAGGCCTCTTTGACTTGGCGCCCGCCGCCTTGGCCTGCGATTTACACCCCAGCTATCTATCGGGCCAGTGGGCGCGCGAGCAGGCGCGAAAATGCAATCTGCCGCTCGTCGAGGTGCAGCACCATCATGCGCATATCGCGAGCGTAATGGCCGAGGCCATCGCCGCGGGCCAGCTTACAACCGACGCGCGCGTCCTTGGCATCGCCTTTGACGGCACCGGCGCCGGCACCGATGGGACCATTTGGGGCGGCGAGTTTCTTGTTGCCAGCCTTGGCGGCTTTGAGCGCGCCGCACATTTGCGCACCTGGGCGCTCCCCGGTGGGGCGGCCTCCGTGCGCGACGCCCGCCGCAACGCCTTTGCCCTGCTCAGTGAGCTCGGCCTGCTCGAGCACCCAGGTGCCGCTCGGCTTTTGGACAGCCTCGACGAGCAAACGCGCAGCGTGACAGCCACCATGATCGAGCGCGGCATCAACAGCCCGCGTACCAGCAGCATGGGGCGTCTCTTTGATGCCGCGGCAGCAATTCTGGGCATCTGCGACAAGGCAACCTACGAGGGCGAACCCGCCATCGAGCTTGAGGCCGCCGCCTGGCGCGCGCTCGACGGCGAAATCGCCCATTTTCCCGACGACAACGCCGGCTATTTCGCATCTGGCCCATCGTGGCTGGATGGCCCCTATGTTCTGGACCAGAAAGCACTCTTTGAGGCACTTTTGGGAGAAATTGAAGCCGGAGCGCCCGCCGACAGGCTCGCACTCGACTTCCATGTCGCCGTCGCGCGCTCCTCGGCGCGCATCGCCAGCGATATCTGCGTGCACGAAGGCATCAATACCGTCGCGCTCTCGGGCGGCGTGTTCATGAACCGACTTCTGCTTCAACTCCTCACCCGCGAGCTCAAAAGCGCAGGCCTTACTGTCCTCGTCCCCCAAACCGTGCCCGTTAACGACGGCTGCATCGCCTACGGTCAGGCGGCAGTCGCACGCGCTCGCCTCGCGCAGATTGCATCACAGTAGCTCGCCCTCGCACGCCGCCGCGCCCAGCCGTCTCACAGGCGTAACGCGTTTGCCCGCGAACCCCGCGAGCGCTACCATCAACTGATGGATTATTAAGCGCCCATCCAGCGCAAAGCGTATAAAAGGGGAACAATATGTGCCTTGCCGTTCCCGGCAAAGTAGTCAAACGCGACGACGACCTCAAGGCCACCGTCGACATGATGGGCATCGAGCGCCCCGTGTCGCTGAGACTCGTGCCGACGGCGCAGGTAGGCGACTATATTCTCGTACACGCCGGCTTTGGCATCCAGATCGTCGACGAGCAGGAAGCGCAAGAAACGCTCGAGCTCGTTAATGCCATGACCGAACTGGCCGAAGAAGACCAACTGGCCAGCAACCCGGCCGAGGCATACTAGTGGCGGCCGGACAGCCGGCGCGCTCCGGTATCGACTTTTCGGCATTTCGCGATTCCAAGCTGGCTCGCGAGCTCATCGAGCGCATTCATGAGCTTGTCGGCGACCGCACCATCAACCTTATGGAAGTCTGCGGCACGCATACCGTGAGCATCGGGCGCTATGGCTTTCGCTCCATTATGCCGGCAGGGCTCAAGCTGCTGAGCGGCCCGGGCTGCCCCGTCTGCGTCACCGCCAACCGCGACATCGACCACGCAATCGCGCTCGCCAACATAGACGGCGCCATCATCACCACCTTTGGCGACATGATGCGCGTGCCCGGATCATCCACCTCGCTCGCTGCGCAAAAAGCGGCAGGGCGTGACATTCGCATCGTCTACTCCCCGCTCGACGCGCTCGACATTGCCGAGCAAAACCCTGATCGCCCGGTCATTTTTATGGGCGTGGGCTTTGAGACTACGACGCCCACCATCGCCGCCGCCATCTTGGAGGCCGAGGCGCGCGGGCTTTTGAACTTCTCGGTCTATTGCGCCCACAAGACCACGCCGCCGGCGTTGCGCGCCATCGCCAACGACCCCGAGACCGCCATCGACGGCTTTATCCTGCCGGGCCACGTCGCCACCATCACGGGCTTGGCCCCCTTTGGCTTTTTGGTCGATGAGTTCGATACCCCGGGTGTGGTCACGGGATTTGAACCGGTCGATATCCTGCAAGGCATCTGCATGCTGGTCCAGATGGTTGTCGAGGACAGGCCCGCGATCGACAACGCCTACCGCCGTGGCGTCAACGCAGACGGCAACCCTGTGGCGCGCCAGCTGGTCGAGCAGGTGTTTGAGCCGTGCGACACCACGTGGCGCGGGCTGGGGCCGATTGCCAACTCGGGCCTTTCCATCCGCCCCGAGTTCTCGCGCTTTGATGCCCGTGCCCGCTTTGACGTGCCCGTCGAGAAGACGGTCGAGCTGCGTGGGTGCCGCTGCGGCGACGCGCTGCGCGGGGCCATTACGCCGAGCAGCTGCCCGCTCTTTGGCCGCACCTGCACGCCCGAGCACCCCGTCGGCCCGTGCATGGTGAGCTCCGAGGGCAGCTGCGCGGCGTACTACCGCTACCGCGACTAGTCCGGACGCACCCGCACACCGGCACCACCCACGATTGGAGTTTTGGATATGTCCCATAGCATCACCGATAGCACCGTCCTGTTGGGCCACGGCTCTGGCGGACAGATGATGAAACGCATCATCGATGAGGTCTTTTTGGATGCCTTTGGGTCGCCCGAGCTGCTCGAAGGCAACGACGCCGGCGTCGCCGCGCTGCCCGCGAGCGGGCGCATCGCCATGTCGACCGACAGCTTTGTAGTCTCGCCGCAGTTCTTCCCCGGTGGCAATATCGGCCGACTCGCCGTGTGCGGAACCGTCAACGATGTCGCGACCTCGGGTGCCAATGTGCGCTACCTGTCGTGCGGCTTTATCCTCGAAGAGGGTTATCCCATGGACAAGCTGCGTCAGATTGTGCAGACCATGGCCGAGACGGCGAGCGAGGCGGGCGTGGCGATCATCACCGGCGACACCAAAGTGGTTGAGCGCGGCGGGGCCGACGGCGTCTACATCAATACCGCCGGCGTGGGCGAAATGCCCGTGGGCGTAACGCTCAGTGGCGCAAACTGCCAGCCTGGCGATGTCATTCTGGTATCGGGTACGCTGGGCGACCACGGTATCGCCATCATGAGCCAACGCGAGGGCTTGGCGTTTTCGAGCACGATTGAAAGCGATGCCGCACCGCTCAACCACCTGATTGCCGACGTTCTGGCCGCAGCACCCGACACGCGCTGCTTTCGCGACCCCACGCGCGGTGGCCTGGCCTCGACGCTCAACGAGTTTGCGCAGGCCAGCAATGTTGCCATGGAGGTCGACGAGGATGCCGTGCCCGTGCGTCCCGATGTGCAGGCGGCTTGCGAAATGCTCGGCTATGACGTGCTGCAGGTGGCAAACGAGGGCAAGATGGTCGCCGTGGTGCCGGCCGAGCAGGCCGATGCGGCTCTAGCCGCCATGCGTTCCGCCCGCTACGGCGAGAACGCCGCGATTATCGGCCGCGTGGTGCCGCTTGGATCGAGCGCTCGACCCGCCGTGCGCGTACGCACCGGCTGGGGCTCGACCCGCATCCTCGACATGCTCGTGGGAGAACAGCTGCCGAGGATTTGCTAACGACAAAGGCTCAGGGCTATTAAAGATATTCAGATTCCAAACATGTCCGGCACGCATGCCCAGTATTATGGGGTGCGTTTTACAACTCAAGCGGCAGGAGCACCCATGGCAGCAGCTTTTTCCCATGTGATCTTTGACCTGGACGGCACCATTCTCAACACGCTCGAGGATCTGGCGGCCGCCGGCAACCATACCTGCGAGATGCACGGCTGGCCCACGTTTGCCGTAGACGAGTACCGCTACAAGGTGGGAAACGGCATGCTCAAGCTGGTTGAGCGTTTTATGCCTGCCGAGTATGCGGGCGACGGCCGTATGTTTGAGCAGACGCTTGCCGAGTTTAGGGCTTATTACGGCGAGCACAAGGAGGATCACACCGCTCCCTATGCCGGCACGACCGAGATGCTCGACCGCCTGCACGCGGCGGGCGTGCAGCTTGCCGTGCTCACCAACAAGGACCACGTCTCAGCGGCTCCGCTTATTGAGAAGTATTTTGGTTCCGAGCGCTTTGCGCTGGTACAGGGCCGTGTCGATGCGTTTCCGCCCAAGCCCGAGGCACCTGTTACGCTGCATGTGATGGAAGAGCTGGGCGCCAATCCGGCAACCACGCTCTATGTGGGCGATTCCAATGTCGATATCCTGACCGGCCACAACGCCGGCCTTAAGAGCGCGGGCGTCAGCTGGGGCTTCCGCGGCCGCGCAGAGCTGGAAGCCGCCGGCGCCGACTACGTGGTGGACACCCAGAACGAGCTAGCGGCGCTGATTCTGGGCGAGTAACGAGCGACACTGCTTAACGCAGCTGCGACAATTCTTCCGCGCGGAAAGCGCATCCCGTTTTGGAGCTCCGGAATGGGATGCGCTTTCCGTTTGAGGCGCATCAGGGAAACCGCATCCCGTTTCAGAGCAATATTCCGGGTCGCACTTTCCGCAACCCACCCCATCCGGAAAATGCGACCCACTATTCGGCCAAAAACCGGGTCGCGGTTTCCCAAGCACTCGATGCAACGCTGGCACAAGGAGTGTCCCAACTGCCGGCAGAAAAGGAACGTCCCCAGCTGCCGCCTGGTCATTTAAGAACGTCCCCAACGACTACCCCAACAATGGCAACACCGCAGGTAGAGGACTGACAGCGAGCGGGCACCAGAGCGAACAAATTGGCATGAAAAGAGGACGGCATAGACCTTCTGGTCATG
>CAJMBB010000008.1 GCA_905211615.1 uncultured Collinsella sp.
TCGATGATGCGGCCCTGCTCCAGAACCGCGATGCAGTCGGCATTGCGGACGGTGGACAGGCGGTGGGCGATGACGAAGGAGGTGCGGCCATACATCAGGCCGTCCATACCGCGCTGGACCAGCGCTTCGGTGCGGGTATCGATGGAGGAGGTGGCCTCGTCGAGGATCAGCACCGGCGGGTCAGCGACCGCCGCGCGGGCGATGGCAAGCAGCTGGCGCTGGCCCTGCGACAGGTTGGCACCGTCGTTGGTCAGCATGGTATTGTAGCCGTCGGGCAGACGCTTGATGAAGCCATCGGCGTTGGCCAGACGGGCGGCGGCGATGCACTCCTCATCGGTGGCCTCGAGGCGGCCGTAGCGGATGTTCTCCATGACCGTGCCGGTGAACAGGTGCGTCTCCTGCAGCACGATGCCGAGGGAGCGGCGGAGGTCGTCCTTCTTGATCTTGGAGATGTTGATGCCGTCGTAGCGGATCTTGCCGTCCGAGATGTCGTAGAAGCGGTTGATGAGGTTGGTGATGGTGGTCTTGCCCGCGCCGGTGGAGCCGACGAAGGCGATCTTCTGGCCGGGGCGGCCATAGAGGTTGATGTCGTGGAGGACGGTCTTTTCCGGCACATAGCCGAAATCGACATCGGTGAAGGTGATGTCGCCTTCCAGCTTGTGATAGGTGGTGGTGCCGTCGTGGTGGGGGTGCTTCCACGCCCAGATGCCGGTGCGGTCGGAAGTCTCCACGAGGTTGTCGTCCTTGTCATACTTGGCGTTGACGAGGGTGACGTAGCCTTCATCGGTCTCGCTGGGTTCGTCCATCAGCTTGAAGATGCGCTCCGCACCGGCCAGTGCCATGATGATGCTGTTGGCCTGCATGGACACCTGACTGATGGGCATGTTGAAGCTCTTGTTCAGGGCGAGGAAGGCCATGACGGTGCCCAGCGTGGTGCCGCCGATGCCGCCGACGGCCATGGCTGCACCTGCCAGTGCGCAGACCGCGTAGCTGATATTGCCCAGCTGGGCGGTGACGGGCATGATGATGTTGGCGTAAGCGTTGGCCTGTTTTGCGCTGTCCTTGAGCTTATCGTTCAGCTCGCGGAAACCGGCCAGCGTTTTCTGCTCGTGGGTGAAGACTTTGACGACCTTCTGGCCCTCCATCATCTCTTCGATATAGCCGTTCACCTTGCCGAGGTCCCGCTGCTGGGCGATGAAGTACTTGCCGCTCATGGAGGTGATCTTCTTGGAGCAGAACAGCATCAGGGCCACCATGCACATGGTCACGACGGTGAGCTGCCAGCTCAGCATCACCATGCTGGCGAAGACGGAGACGATGGTGATGGCGCTGGAGACCAGCTGCGGGATGCTCTGGCTGAGCATCTGGCGCAGGGTATCCACGTCGTTGGTGTACACGGACATGATGTCGCCGTGGGGGTGCTGGTCAAAGTACTTGATGGGGAGGCTTTCCATGTGGGTGAAAAGCTGGGTGCGCAGGTTGCGCAGGGTGCCCTGCGTTACGTTGACCATGATGCGGGCATTGAGCCAAGCGGCCAGCACGCCCACCGCGTAGATGCAGCCCACCCGGAGCAGAGCCGCCGTCAGGGGGCCGAAGTCGGGGGCGGCCTGTTGGGTCATGGGGACGATGTAGTCGTCGATGAGGCTCTTGAGGAAGAGGCTGGCCTGAACATTGGCCAGTGCGCTGACCACGATGCAGATCAGCACGAAGATGCAGTGGGGCAGATAGTGCTGGAACACTTCGCCCATGATCCGCTTGAGCAGAAGGCCGGGGTTTTCCACCTTCGGGCGGGGCTGCCCTGCGCCGCGGGGGCCGGGGCCGCGTACTTCTTTTGCCTGTGCCATTACTGCTCACCTCCCTGCTTGTCGAAGTCGCCGCTGCCTTGGGTCTGGCTGTTATAAACTTCCTGATAAATGGTATTGCTCTTCAGCAGCTCCTCGTGGGTGCCAAGGCCGTTGATCTGGCCGTTGTCCAGCACCAGAATGCGGTCCGCATCCTGCACGGAGGAGATGCGCTGTGCGATGATGATCTTGGTGGTGCCGGGGATCTCTTCCCGGAACGCCTTGCGGATCTTGGCGTCCGTGGCGGTATCCACGGCGCTGGTGGAGTCGTCAAGGATCAGCACCTTGGGCTTGCGCAGCAAAGCGCGGGCGATGGTCAGGCGCTGTTTCTGGCCGCCGGACACATTGGAACCGCCCTGCTCGATCCATGTATTGTACTTGTCGGGGAAGCGCTCGATGAACTCATCGGCACAGGCGAGCTTTGCCACCCGGATGCACTCTTCCTCGCTGGCGCTCTCGTCGCCCCAGCGGAGGTTGTCGAGGATGGTGCCGGAGAACAGGACGTTCTTCTGCAGCACCATGGAGACTTCCCGGCGGAGGACGTCGAGGTTGTAATCCCGGACATCCACGCCGCCGACCTTGACGCTGCCGGTCTCCGGGTCGTACAGGCGGGGGATCAACTGCACAAGGCTGGATTTCGCGCTGCCGGTGCCGCCGATGATGCCCAAGGTCTCGCCGGGCTTGATGGTGAAGGTGATATCGTTCAAAACCGGCTGGCCGGAGCCGTGCTTATACTTGAAGGTGACATGGTCAAACTCGATGCCGCCATCGGCTACGGTGCTGACCGGGGCCTTGGGGGCGGGCAGGTCGGTGGTCTCGTCCAGCACTTCCACGATACGGCGGGCGGAAGCGGCGGACATGGAGATCATGACGAAGGCCATGCTCAGCATCATCAGGGCCATGAGGATGTTCATGATGTAGCCGAACAGGGCGTTGAGCTGGCCGGTGGTAATGGAGCCGTTCAGCACGTAGTGGGCGCCGAACCAGCTCAGAGCGAGATTGCAGCCATAAACCGAGACCAGCATGGCGGGGTTGTTGAAGCTCAGGCGGCTCTCGGCGCGGACGAACTGCTTGTACAGGCTCTCACAGGCATTGGTGTACTTCTCGTTCTCGAAGTGCTCGCGGACGAAGCTCTTGACCACGCGGATGGCGGAGATGTTCTCCTGCACCGAGGCGTTCAGGTTGTCGTAGTTCTTGAACACCCGGTCAAAGATGCCGAAGGTGGGGATCATGATGGAAGCCAGCACCGCCACGAGGAAGAGGATGGCCACCACGAACACCATGGTCAGCGAGCCGCTGATGGCCGACGCCATGATGAGGGCGAAGACCAGATGGACCGGGGCGCGCACGCACATCCGCTCGATCATCTGGAAGGCGTTCTGCACGTTGGTCACGTCGGTGGTCATGCGGGTGACAAGGCCCGCGGTGGAGTATTTGTCGATGTTGGAGAAGGAATAATGCTGGATGTTCTCGTACATTGCATCGCGCAGGTTGCCGGCAAGGCCGGTGGAAGCCTCTGCGGCGAATTTACCGGCCAGCACGCCCAGCAGCATCCGCTTGAACTCAAAGCGCGAGGCGAACACCATGAGCGGCAGCGACAGCAGCATGACGCCCCAGGCATAGACCGAGATCATGATGCCCGCCTGGGCCTCGGTGAGCGAGAACGACGCGGCGATATCAGTCAAAAGGCCGATGGGCATAAACTCCGACGTGTTGAACACGAACGCACAGCAGGTGAGCCCGACGAGTGGGAGCCACTGCTTGAGCGTGATGCCGTCTTGCCTTGTCTGACTCATATATAACATCTCCAATCATTTTGAGCGGAGGCGATTATATAGCAACGGCCCCGCATCCGTCAGTACAGATGCGGGGCCGAAAACAATTCGATACACAGAGGTTGCGCCGTCAATTCATAACTAAGCCAACCCCAGCAATATGCCCGCCGAATGCACGACAAACGCCACGATCCAGGCAACGGCGACCTGAAACGCGAATACGGCCACGGCATAGCGCGCGCCCAACTCGCTCTTGACGGCGCCGATTGCCGCCACACAAGGCGGGTACAGCAACGTAAAGACCAAGAACACGTAGGCGGTAAACGGCGAAAACATGGTCGACAGCGCCGCGGGCGACGTTGCGCCCAAAAGCACCGTGAGCGTCGAGATGACGCTCTCCTTGGCAATGAGCCCCGTGACGAGCGCCGTCGAGGCGCGCCAGTCGCCAAAGCCGAGCGGGGCCAACACCGGCGCGATGATGCTACCCAGACCGGCAAGCAGGCTTTGCGACTGGTCGGCGACCACGTTAAAGCGGATGTCGAACGTTTGAAGGAACCAGATGACCACGGTCGCGGCAAAGATAATGGTAAAGGCCTTGGTGATGAAGTCCTTGGCCTTATCCCATGCCAGCATCACCGTCGTCTTGACGCTCGGCAGGCGGTAATTGGGGAGCTCCATGATAAACGGCACCGGGTCGCCCTTAAATGCCGTGCGGTTGAGCACCAAAGCCGCGACGCAGCCGACCACGATACCGATCAGATAGAGCGAGACCATGGCGGGAACCGTCGCCTGCGGGAAAAACGCCCCGCACAGCAAGCCGTAAACCGGCAGCTTGGCTGAGCAGCTCATAAACGGCGTGAGCATGACCGTCATCTTGCGGTCGTGCTCGGATGGGAGCGTACGGGTCGACATGATAGCTGGCACGGTGCAGCCAAAGCCGACGAGCATGGGCACGAAACTGCGGCCCGACAGGCCAAAGCGACGCAACACCTTATCCATGACAAAGGCCACGCGCGCCATGTATCCGGAGTCTTCCAGAATGGAGAGGAACAAAAAGAGCACGACGATAATCGGCAGGAAGGTCAGCACACTGCCCACGCCCGTAAGCACGCCGTCGACAGCCAGCGAGCGCACCACGTCGTTGGTACCGAACGCCTTGAGGCCCGCATCGGCCGAGGCGATGATGGCAGCGATACCGTCCTCCATGAGTCCCTGCAACGCCGCGCCGATCACGCCAAACGTCAGCCAAAAGACGAGGCCCATGATCACCAGAAACGCCGGAATGGCTGTGTAACGACCTGTCAGGATGCGGTCAATCTTGACGGAGCGCACGTGCTCGCGGCTCTCGTGCGGCTTGACGACGCAACGCCCGCACACGTCGCCGATAAAGCTAAAACGCATATCGGCCAGCGCAGATAGGCGGTCGGTGCCGGCCTCGCCCTCCATCTGGGTGATGATGTGCTCGATAGCGTCGAGCTCGTTGCGATCCAGGTGAAGCGCCTCGGTCACCAGCTCGTCGCCCTCAACCAGCTTGGTCGCCGCAAAGCGCACCGGGATGTGCGCCGTCACGGCATGGTCCTCGATCAGGTTAGCAATGCCGTGGATGCAGCGATGCAGCGCGCCGCCGTCCGGACCGTCGGGCGCGCAGAAGTCCAGGCGACCGGGGCGCTCGCGGAACCGCGCCACGTGCAAGGCATGATCCACCAACTCGCCGATACCCTCGTTGCGGGCAGCGCTAATGGGAACAACGGGCACGCCCAACAGGCTCTCGAGCAAGTTGACGTCTACGGCGCCGCCGTTGGCGGTCACCTCGTCCATCATGTTGAGCGCGATGACCATGGGGCGGTCAAGCTCCATAAGCTGCAACGTCAGGTACAGGTTGCGCTCGATGTTGGTGGCGTCAATGATGTCGATGATGGCGTCCGGACGCTCGTCGAGGATGAACTGACGGCTCACGACCTCCTCGCCTGTGTACGGCGACAGGGAGTAAATGCCGGGCAGGTCGGTAACGCTCGCCTCGGGATGGTTACGGATGGTGCCATCTTTGCGGTCGACCGTCACGCCGGGAAAGTTACCGACGTGCTGATTGGAGCCCGTCAGCTGGTTGAATAACGTGGTCTTGCCGCAGTTTTGGTTGCCGGCGAGGGCAAAGTGCAGCGGCGCGCCCTCGGGCACGGCCGTCTTTGCCGCACGGGGCGAATACGTCCCCTCGCCCAGGGCCGGATGCTCCGTCGTGCCGATTGCGGCGTTAGCGCGCGGACCCGTATCGGTGTCGTGAATACCCACGAGCTCGATGCGAGCGGCATCGTCCTTGCGCAGTGTCAACTCGTAGCCACGCAGGCGGATCTCAAGCGGATCGCCCATGGGGGCGTACTTCATCATGGTGACTTCGGTGCCCGGCGTTAGACCCATGTCCAAAATATGCTGTCGGAGTGCCTGATCGTCCGATGCCACCGATGCGACAACGGCGTCCTTTCCAATCTCGAGTGTATCGAGCTTCACGTCCGTGTTCCTCCCCCGGCGCCCACAGGGCGTTGCATTTTGTTTATCTTGGCTAACCGTTTGCCATGGCTAACCATTTAACCACGCATGATAGCGCGAACACGCAACGATGTTCAATCGACAGATCGGTGCAAGGGGGATTCTGGGCCATTGCTTCCCAGACGGGCCTGTTGCGGAAACCGAATCCCACTCCGGAACACCTAAACGGGACGGGCTTTCCGGTTGAGGCATCTAGCGGAAACTGCAGCCCGGAATCGGCGCTCAGACTGGGATGCAATTTCCCAATGGGGCCCTCGGGGAAACCGCGGCCCGGAATCTGCTCTCGAAACGGGACGCGGTTTCCCCGAGGACCGAAACAGCCGCCCGCCCCTCGACAAAATGATCCGTTCCCTCCGTCGCATGCGGAACATCCAAGGAGTGTCCCAGGGTGCCGGCACAATAGGAACGTCCCCAGCTGCCGGCGGCATTTCGCCGCAACAGCAAAAGCCCGCGCTGGCAACAAATGTCACCTGCGCGGGCTTGGCGGGCGCTCACAAAGGCACGTTACAGAGGCCCACGTCAGTTATGGATTACCGAACGGCACCGGCACGCGATGCCTCCGTCGGCTTACCAAGCGATGAAGCTTGCCGCAGTCTTAGACTATCGGCGCAATGCCGGCAAAGTGCAGATACAGCGAAATGATTGCCACGACAATGACCACCGCTGCGATCAGCTTGTCGTGCAGATGCGGAAGCACCGGTTTACCGCGGCCTCGCTCGCCCAGCATATAAACGGGAATGGCCGGAGCAAAAAGAATCGTCGTGATCATAACGCCCTGAAGACCCGTCGACCACACCAGGAACAATGTGTAGATGAAGCCGAGCGTACCGAAGAAGCGGGCTTTGCCGACGCTGGGTGCATGCGGCCCGTCCAGATGCTCGTTCTTCCAGCCAATCACCATGTAATAGGCAGCCGAGCAGACATACGGAACCAGAATCGTGTTGACTGCGCAGCTATAGAAGAACTGGTAGGTGCTCGCCGCCACATACGACACGATCAAGAAGAGCTGCGTGATGCCGGAGCTCACGAGAACCGTTACCACCGGGGCGTCGTGCTTGTTCGTCTTGGCAAACGCCAGAGGGAAGGATCCCTGGCGCGCTGCCTCGAACGGCGTCTCGGACGCAATGATGACATAGCCCAGCAGCGCGCCGACCAACGAAAGGATAACGCCAAGGTTTACGATGGCAGCACCAACCGGACCGATTGCGCACTCGAGAATTCCCGCCATGGAGGGCGTTGCAAGCTGTGCCATCTCCTCGCGCGGCATAATGCCGAGCGACAGCATCGAGATGATCAGATACAGCGTGAATACAGCCGCAAATCCGAGCGCCGTCGAGCGGCCGACGTCACGCACGTACTTTGCACGGCCCGAGATAACGACAGCGCCCTCGATGCCCGTAAAGACCCAGACAAGGGCGATCATGGTCGAGACAACCTGCTCGCCAAAGCCAGGACCAGCCGGCTCTCCCCAGAAGTTGTCCATAAAGATATCGACGTTGAACTTACCCAGGAGCACGATACTCAGCACAAAGAGCCCCAGCGGCACCAGCTTCGCCAACGTGACGATCGTGTTAATGCCCGCAGCCTCCTTAACGCCACGAAGCACAAGGGCGGTAAGGAACCACAAAAACACGCTGGCGCAGACGATAGAAAGCAGGTTGTTACCCGCGCCAAACGCAGGGAAGAAATAGCCCAGCGCGCTAAACAGCAAGAGCGCAAAGCTCACGTTGGAAAGACATGCGCTGATCCAGTAGCCCCAAGCGGAGTTGAATCCAATGTAATCGCCAAAACCGGCCGCAGCGTATGCATAGATGCCGCCGGTCAGGTCGGGACGGGCCTGAGACAAACCGTTGAACACCATCATCAACGCAAAGACGCCAATAAAGCAAATTCCCCACGAGACGATAACCGCACCGGTATTTGCCCCGCCTGCTGCCATATCGCCGGCAAGCGAAAAGATGCCGCCACAAATACTGGCGGTAATGACCATCATGGTCAGACGAAAGAGATCGAGGCCATTAGGGTCGATAATCTCTTCATTTTGAGCTTTAGAGGCCATTGTATGTGCACCCCCTTCATCATGTGATCGAACGAAAGATGGCCCGGACGTCCCGAATCGGGTGCCGGGCCATCGGTCAAGCGATCATCAGACTGTTACAGCTATCGCGTTAGAAGCGCAGCGACAGGCAAGAAAGGCCGCCGTCGACCTTGCGGTACTCGGAGGTGTCAACGACGAGTGTCTTGTAGCCCAGATCCTGCACGGCCTTGAGCACAGTCGGATAGCCCTCGGCAACGATGACCGTACCGTTGACCCAGATGCAGTTGGCGCCGTACGCCTCGTCCTCGGGCACGACGATCTTGTTGTACTGGGCAAAGTCGGGCTTATCGATGAACTCGCCAGAGACGAGCATGTTGTTGTCCTCGATGTAGTTAACGCCCGTCTTGAGGTGCAGGACCTCCTCCAGCGGAACCTCAGAACCCTCGAGGCCCCAGCCCTCGAGAATCTCACAGAACTGGCGGATGCCCTCTTCGTTGGTACGAGCGGAGCGACCGACGTAGAAATGGTCACCGACCATCATGACGTCGCCGCCGTCGAGCGTGCCCGGAGAAACGATGCGCTTGACATGCTCGTCGTCAAAGAAGCGACGGACGGCCGGCTCGATCTCGTCCTTCTCGCCGTTACGGCTATCGGCGCCGGGGTTGGTAATGATGGCGCCGCAGCGAGTGATAACAGCCGGATCTTCAACGAAGCAGCTGTCGGGATACTGCTCGAGTGCCGGCAGCACCGACACGTCAACGCCACACTGCTCGAGCGCATGCTCGTAATCGTAGTGCTCCTCGATGGCGCGCTCGTAGATGGGTTGGCCAAGCTCGGGGGCACTCGTGATGCCATTGCTCAGGGACTTGCCGGGACGGCGGATGATGACGTGGCTGAACCTGGACATGATGATCCTCCTTGGATCTCTTAGCAGAGAGCGGGACTTCTTCGCGCCCGCCTTCCTTTCGATGGCTTTATCTTAGGGCGGTTTTCCTGTTTTGTATATTGTATACAATCCTGAACGGTAGGTATTCTTCGGTAAGCGTATTTTTACGTATCGGCACAAAGTAGCATGATTTAGCTGGTCGTTCTATAATTCAACTGAGCTATTCAAGTGAAACGTATTTGCTTTTAGAAATATACCGTTAAGGAACATAGGCTCATGGAAACGCTCAGAAGGCCCCTGAAAGACCACGTATACGACTACATTTCGAGCCGTATTGACGCCGGCGAGCTTTCGGCCGGCGACCGGCTGAGCGAGCAAGCGATCTGCGACGCCATGGGCGTGTCGCGCACGCCGGTCCGCGAAGCGCTCATCCAGCTCGCAAGCGACGGTTATCTGGACAATCTCCCCCGCCGCGGATTCCGCGTCCGCGGGTTCGATCAGCAAAACGCCGTTGAAGTCTTTGAGATTATGGGGCCGCTCGACGGGCAGGCCGCATATCTCGCCTGTCCGAACCTAACCGACGATGACATTACGCAGCTTAAATTTCTCGTCGGCTCCATGGACCTCGCGATCCAAGGCGGTCTCATCCGAAAGTACGACGACATTCAGCGAGACTTTCATCTAACGTACTTCAACCGCTGCGGCAACGACCGTCTGCGCGATATGATCTCGCAGCTCGAGCGCTGCTTTATCAAGCGCGATTACGAGACTGTCGACCAGGAGACGGCGTGCAAACTGCTCAATAAAGCCAACAGCGAACATGCTCATATTCTTGAGTTGTTCGAAGCACGAGATGCGACGGGCGTGCGCGACTACGTTCGCGATGTCCATTGGAACACAGAAAACGCCCAGTTCACCGTCTGGTAGGAAAGCGACAAGGGACGACGTCGGTCTTAAACCTTGGCGCCAGCACCGCCCAAACTGATCCGTTTTCCTCCGTCCCCGAGGGGTCATTCTTTTGGCAGCCAAGACAACGCCGATATTTTGACGCCGACAGCAAAAGCCCGCCAGGGCGAGCAAGGTGCCTTGAAACGAGGCGGCATTGACCTTTTGGTCATGCCGCCGAAGTTGAAAGGCAGATTGCCGCTCTGGCGGGCTTGCAGCGTCAAATGGTTACGGCGTTTAGTAAAACGCCGTAACTAAAACCCGTGGCGCTCCAGGAAGCGGAAGGCTAGGCGAATCCAAGGGCGGACCGCCACCTGCTTGTCCTCGTTGTCGACCGCGGTGTTGGCGTTGCCGAGCGAAAGGCCGTGACCACCCTGGTCGAAGACGTGCATCTCGCATGCAACGCCCTCCTCGGCCATGCGCTGCGCAAACGGGTAGACCTGCGCGATCGGCGCCGTCTTGTCGTCGGACACGCCCCACACAAAAGTCGGTGGCATCTGACGCGAAACATGCGTGGTGGGGCAGATGTCGGCCAGATGCTCGTCAGTTGCCTCGCCGCCCGTCACCATCGACAGGTAGTCGTTGAGCAAATCGCGCCCCGTCTTGCCGCCCGTCTTGGGCACGCGCAAGTCAATGCGCGGATCGCGCGTCTGCATGTCGCGCACATAGGCAAAGTCGAGCAATGGATAGCCCAGCACCACGGCATCGGGACGAATGTCGTCCGCGCGCGCCCCTGCCAGGCCCGCGAAGGGACCAGTCTTCCATTGCGTTGCCAACGAAGCGCAGATCATGCCGCCCGCCGAGAATCCCACGACGCACACGCGCTTAGGATCGACATGCCACTCGTCGGCGTTGGCGCGCACCGTGGCGACCATCTTGGCAAGATCTGCCTGGGGGTGCGGAAAGCTCACGTCACCCGTAGAACTCGTCACATAGTTGAGCACAAAGGCCTGGTAGCCGCGGTCCAAAAACGCAAACGCCACCGGGTCCTGCTCGTGCGGAGCGATATGCGTAAACCCGCCTCCGCCGCAGATGATCACCGCGGGGCGGCGGCCATTCGGTTTATCGGGCAGCGGCTCGGCACCCAGATACGTAAAGGTCGCCGGATAATCCTCGGTCGGCTCCTCGCCCCACAGCGCATGGTTCTCGACAATCATATGTGCTCCCTTCGCGCAAATTATGCGCACTCTTTTTTCGCATCTAAGCGTACCCCAGTTGGGTGCAGGACGTAGAAACTCTCCGGCAATAAGTTTCCCTCCAACTGATATATCACATAATCCCAGCTCAGAGGTATCGCTGAGCAGCGTAGAATAGGGGCGTTGACCAAGCCCGAAACACATATGAAACGTTTCCGGCAAACCAAACGCGCGATATGCGCCTATTTAAGTTGGAGGCAACTATGGGTCTGCTCGATTCGCTTAAGTCCACCTTCACCTCGACCGGCGAGGCGTCCGTTCCGCCCGCAGCAAGCTTCGCCACCCGCGAAGGCGTCATCTATGCCCCCGTCAACGGCGTGCTCGTCAACCTGAACGAGGTTCCCGACGAGACGATCGCCTCGGGCATGCTTGGCCAGGGCTATGGCATCGAGCCCATTACCGGCACCATCTATGCGCCCGCCAACGGCCGCATCGGCGCCACCACCGTCACCAACCACTCCATCGGCATGATCACCGAGGACGGTCTTCGCGTGTTCATCCATGTCGGCCTGGGCACCGTGGAAATGAACGGCAAGGGTTTTGCCCGCTTTGTCGAGATGGGCGATGTGGTCAAGGCAGGCCAGCCGCTCATCAGCTTCGACCGCGAGGCCATTAAGGCCGCTGGTCACGAGGATATCGTGACCGTCATCGTCTCCGAGCTCGATCGTCTTAAGAGCATCGACCATGTCGGCGAGTCTGGAACGCTTATCGGCGGCAACCCGCTCGTCAAGCTGGGCGACCCGCTGCTGGTAGCCAAGACCAAGTAGCCAGGCCCCGCGCCACACAGCCAAAAGGCACCTCGTCAAGTGCCCGCGACCATTTGGCCGCGGGCACTTTTCGTTTGAAAAACCATCCCGCCAATGCCTTATCTGTATAGCCCAAATGAGCCGAGCTGCTAGAATATCGAACTGTATGGATAACTATCATTCAACCGTTATGGGAGGATACGTGAACCGCACCAAAATCGCGCAGCTCTATGCCGATGCCGAGTCGCTCGGCGGCCAGACCGTCACCGTCGCCGGCTGGGTCAAGTCCATCCGCGACATGAAGAACTTTGGCTTTGTTACGCTCAACGACGGCAGCTGCTTCCGCGACCTGCAGGTCGTCATGAACCGCGAGGCGCTCGACAACTACGACGAGATCGCCCATCAAAACGTCTCGGCCGCACTCATTTGCACCGGCACCGTCAAGCTGACCCCCGATGCGCCCCAGCCTTTCGAGCTTTCTGCCACCTCCATCGAGGTCGAGGGCGTCAGCGCCCCGGATTACCCGCTACAGAAGAAGCGCGCAACCGTCGAGTTCCTGCGCACCCAGCAGCACCTGCGCCCGCGCACCAACCTGTTCCGCGCCGTGTTCCGCATCCGCTCTGTCGCGGCTGCCGCCATCCACCGCTTCTTCCAGGAGCAGGGCTTTGTCTACGTCAACACCCCCATCATCACCACGAGTGACTGCGAGGGCGCCGGCGAGATGTTCCGCGTGACCACACTCGACCCCAAAAATCCGCCCCTCACCGAGTCCGGCGAGGTCGACTGGAGCCAGGACTTCTTTGGCAAGCATGCAAGCCTCACCGTGTCCGGCCAGCTCAATGCCGAGAACTTTGCCATGGCCTTTGGCGACGTGTACACCTTTGGCCCCACCTTCCGTGCCGAGAACTCCAACACCACACGCCACGCCGCCGAGTTTTGGATGATCGAGCCCGAGATGGCCTTTGCCGACCTTAACGACTACATGGATAACGCCGAGGCCATGCTCAAGTACGTCCTTAAGGACGTCATGGCAACCTGCCCCGACGAGCTTAATATGCTCAACAAGTTTGTGGACAAGGGTCTGCTCGAGCGCCTGGACCATGTCGCCAACTCCGACTTTGCCCGCGTTACCTACACCGAGGCCGTCGAGATCCTGGAGCAGGCCGTCGCTGCTGGCCACCAGTTTGATTACCCCGTCAGCTGGGGCATCGACTTGCAGACCGAGCACGAGCGCTTCCTGACCGAGGAGCACTTTAAGCGCCCGACCTTCGTGACCGACTACCCGGCCGAGATCAAGGCGTTCTACATGCGCATGAACGAGGACGGCAAGACCGTCGCCGCCGCCGACTGCCTGGTTCCCGGTATCGGCGAGATCATCGGCGGCTCCCAGCGCGAGGAGCGCTTGGATCTGCTCGAGGCCCGCATCAAGGACCTGGGCATGAATCCCGAGCAGTACAAGTACTACCTTGACCTGCGCCGCTACGGTTCCTGCAAGCACGCCGGCTACGGTCTGGGCTTCGAGCGCTTGGTCATGTATCTGACCGGCGTGGGCAACATCCGCGACGTCCTGCCGCACCCGCGCACCGTGGGCAACGCCGACTTCTAATCGTCGGACGCTAGCTCGCGTCGCCACACGCCAACGCTCATCGCATAAGCGTCTCTCGACATCGGTCGAGAGACGCTTTTTTTCAACAGCATCCGTCAAGCTTCTGGCAAGTTTTTGGTCAGTTGAACAGGGCTGTTGAAAACTCGACCCGCCGTTTGCCGACGACTACCGACCGCCCAGAGCGCCCTGCGCCCCTGGGAAAGCCCCGCGTCCTAGGCTCCATACCGTCGCCACCCAAAACGGAAAGGACGTGGGCACCATGACCGAAGCCGCTGTTGAAACCTACGACACCACGACTAGAGGCGCCGCCTCGATGGCAGCCTATCGCGCCGTTCGCATCCTGCAACTATTAAGCGAAAACACCGGCGAGGACAAGGCCATGCTTTCCGATGAGTTGATCCGGCGCCTCGCCCATCCCGACGACCCCGCCCGCATGCCCATCTCGGCGGCGCGGCGCAGCATCTACACCGCCATCTCCGCGCTTCGCCATGCCGGATACGAAATTGAGTACAAACGCGGCGTGGGCTACAAACTTCTTACCCGCCCGCTCACCGATGAAGAGATCATCCGGCTCCACGGTATGGTCATGCGCAACCGCTCCACGCCTATCGCTATCCGCAAGAGCATGGCGCAGCACTTAGTTGCCATGGCGAGCGCCGACGTTCGCGGCTACCTCGATACACCCGAACCCGCTCCAAGCGCAGGCAGCAAGGCTACCAAGGCAACACGCACGCCCATCAAGCGCATCGACACGTGCGAGCTCGTCGAGCAGGCCATCGACCACGGAACCACGGTGAGTTTTGATATTTCGAGCGTCACGACACGCGGCGAAACCGAAGCAGCACGGATGACACTCCGTCCCTTTGCCATCAGGCAGCGCGATGGCATCTCGTATCTGCTGGGAACGGTCTACGACGCCCGAGGCACCGACGATACGCTGCGCACCGTCGAGATCGCCCGTATGAGAAACGTCAGCACGCGCCTGCTCGACGGCAAGAAGCTCTTCGCCGCCCTGGACGAGGACGCCTCCTCCTCCGCCGCATAAGACCCTCCGCCGCCCATTCGACTACCCGTACCGCCCATCCGATTCTGTATTAAAAAACCCGCCAGGCTGTTGTAAAAATGGACATCAGCGCTACTATAGTTCCACTTGCACTTTGTCCCAGTGCAGTGTTTCCAGCCATTTTTATACTGGGGGTAATGATATGAAGGACATCACCATCAGCCGCAGGAGCCTTCTGGTCTCCGCCGGCCTGCTCGCGCTCGCCCCGCTCGCCGGATGCGGCGGCAACTCTGGTTCCGGCTCTGCTGCCGCCGGTTCCGACTACACCATCGGCGTTCTGCAGCTCACCGAGCACTCCGCACTCGATGCCGCCAACGACGGCTTTGTCAAGGCCATCAAGGAGAGCGGCCTTAAGGTTAAGATCGACCAGAAGAACGCCCAGAACGACCAGTCCACGTGTAAGTCCATTGCCGACAAGTTTGTGGGCGACAACGTCAACCTGATTTATGCCATCGCAACGCCCGCCGCGCAGGCTGCCGCCGGCGCCACGGCCGATATCCCCATCGTGGGCTGCGCCATCACCGACTACGCCGCCTCCGGCCTGGTCCAGGACAACGACAAGCCCGGCACCAACGTCACGGGCGCTTCTGACCTCACCCCGGTCGCCGAGCAGCTCGAGATGATGCAGAAGGTCCTGCCCGACGTTAAAAAGGTCGGCCTGCTCTACTGCACCGCCGAGTCCAACTCCGACGTCCAAATCAAGGCCGCCAAGAAGGAGCTCGACAAGCTGGGCCTCGAGTACACTGACTTCACCGTCTCGAGCTCCAACGAGATTCAGTCCGTCGTCGAGTCTGCCGTGGGCAAGGTCGACGCGCTGTACTCCCCCACCGACAACACCATCGCCGCGGGTGCCTCGCAGGTCGGCCAGATCTGCAAGGAAAACAAGCTTCCCTTCGTGACTGGCGAGGAGGGTATGTGCATGGCCGGCGGCCTGTTCACCCTCTCCATCAATTACGAGGACCTGGGCTACGCCGCGGGCGAGATGGCCGTTAAGATCCTGAAGGGCGAGGCCAAGCCCGAAGACATGCCGATCAAGCACCTCTCGAGCAAGGACCTGGTCGTCGTCAAGAACGACGAAATGGCCGAGGCCCTGGGCATCGACCTTTCCGCTCTGGACGCGTAATGCCATACGCGGCATGCGTCTAGAGCCCGTGCTCGCGCTTTAGCCGCGTTATTCAATATCTGAGCCACAGGGGCGGGCGCTGTAGACCGGCGTTCGCCCTGCTTGTTTCGGATGAGTCAAAACATCCGGCCGCAGCTCTTTTATGCATTGTTACCGCTATCATGGTGAACCACGTGTCCACCCTATCCTAGGAGGTATGAAGCATGCTCATTGCATTGCAGGGCGCCGTTTCGCAGGGCGTCCTCTGGGGCATTATGGTGCTTGGCGTGTTTATCACGTTCCGCCTGCTCGACATTCCCGATATGACCTGCGACGGCAGCTTTGCCCTCGGCGGCTGCGTCTGCGCTGTGCTCATCGTCAATAACAACGTCGACCCGCTGCTCGCCGTGCTGGCCGGTATGTGCGCCGGCGCCATCGCGGGTGCCGTCACGGGCATTTTGACCACCGTCTTTGAGATTCCCGCGATCCTCGCCGGAATCCTCACCCAGATCAGCCTGTGGTCCATTAACCTGCGCATCATGGGCAAGTCCAATATGCCCATTCTTGCCAAGGGCACCGTGTTCTCGGCCGTCAGCAATATGACCGGCCTGCCGCAGTCCACCGTTGCCATCATCTTGGGCATCCTGCTCGCCGTGGCTATCGTTGCCATCCTGTATTGGTTCTTTGGCACCGAGATCGGCTCGGCGCTGCGCGCCACCGGCAACAACGAGTACATGATCCGCGCTCTGGGCGTCAACACCAACTCCACCAAGATGATCGCCCTCGTGCTCTCCAACGCCCTCATCGGCCTTTCGGGCGCGCTCATCTGCCAGAGCCAAAAGTATGCCGACATTGGTATGGGCACCGGTGCCATCGTTATCGGTCTTGCCGCCATTGTTATCGGTGAGGTGCTCGGCCGTCTGCTGCCCGGCGGCCTCACGCAGTTTAGCGTCCGTCTTGCCTCCGCCGTCTTTGGCTCCGTGGTGTACTTCCTTATCCGCGCCATCGTGCTGCAGTTGGGCATGGACGCCAACGACATGAAGCTGCTCTCCGCCGTAATTGTCGCTGTGGCCCTGTGCGTGCCCGTGGTTTGGGAGCGCTATAAGCTCCGCAGCTCCTACACGAAGGGAGATGAGGCAGATGCTTAAGCTCTCGCATGTCAAGAAGACCTTTAACAAGGGCACCGTCACCGAGAAGCGCGCGCTCACCGGCGTCGACCTCACCCTGAATGACGGCGACTTTGTAACCGTGATCGGCGGCAACGGCGCCGGCAAGTCCACGCTGCTCAACATGATCGCCGGCGTGTACCCGCTCGATTCGGGCGTTATCGAGCTCGACGGCACCGACATCTCGCGCCTGAGCGAGTCGCAGCGCGCCAAGTACCTGGGCCGCGTGTTTCAGGACCCCATGCGCGGTACCGCTGCCGACATGCAGATTGCCGAGAACTTGGCCCTCGCCAAGCGTCGCGGCCAGCGTCGCGGCCTTTCGTGGGGCGTCACCAAGGCCGAGAAAGATGAGTACGTTGAGCTGCTCAAGCGCCTGGACCTTGGTCTGGACACGCGTCTCAACGCCAAGGTCGGCCTGCTCTCGGGTGGCCAGCGCCAGGCACTCACCCTGCTGATGGCCACGCTCACCAGGCCGCGCCTGCTGCTGCTCGACGAGCACACTGCGGCCCTCGACCCCAAGACGGCCTCTAAGGTGCTCAACCTGACCGAGGAGATCGTCGACGAGAACCACCTGACCACGCTCATGGTCACGCATAACATGAACGACGCCATCCGTCTGGGCAACCGTCTGATCATGATGCACGAGGGCCATGTGATCTACGACGTGGCCGGCGACGAGAAGAAGTCGCTCACCGTGGCCGACCTGCTACAGAAGTTCGAGGAGGTCTCGGGCGGCGAGCTCGCCAACGACCGCATGCTGCTGAGCTAAAACCTGCCAAAAAGGGACAGGTTTATTTTGGTAGGTTTTATCTGCGCAAACGTCAAAACCGCCGCAAAGGGACAGACGCCCTTGCGGCGGTTTTCGCATATTATGTCGATAATCCAGCGTCAGCAGGAACTACTGGTTAAGGACTAAGGAAACTGCCACGAGAAGCTCTCTTCCCCGTCTCGCCTTGACCGCCGCACTCCTTGCCGGCGTGCTCGCCGGCGCCCCAGCTTACGCCACCGCGGCCACCCCATCTCAAGTTATCGGCCCGTCCGATGTGATCGGACGGGCTTCTTGGTGGGTATCATGGTTGGACGATCATAAGGAGGTTTTCCCTACATGGAATTGTTTGAGCCGATTCTTCATTTCTTTGAGCAACGGTGGGTCCACAACATCATCTGGGCCATCATCTTGGCGATAGGCACCGCCGTCGCCGCCAAGGTCGTATCCAAGACCCTGAACCATCTGCTTAACCGAGACGATAACCCGCTTCCGGCATCGAGTATCTTCATCAACATCGCGCGCGCCGTCATCTGGATGATTGGCGGCAGCTTTATCCTCGACAACTGCTTTGGCATTAACGCAAACGCGCTCGTCGCCGCTCTTGGCGTCGGCGGCATCGCCATCTCGCTCGGCTTTCAGGACACGCTATCAAACCTTATCGGCGGCATGCAGGTGACCTTTATGGGCATCATCAAACCCGGCGACAATATCGAGGTCGGCGGCGTATCCGGCGTGGTCCAAGACATCACTTGGCGCCATACGACGATTGAGGATGCCTGTGGACAGACCATCATTGTGCCCAACTCCAACATCTCCAAGAACACGCTCGTGCATTTGATGCCCTTTGGGCGCGTGGCCGTGCCCGTTGCCGTAAAGGACACGTCTAAGTGGGCTTCCCTTGACGCGCTGGCAGACGAGCTCACGAGCGCAACCAAAACGGCCGTCTCGCCCATCTCGGGCTTTGACAAGGAGCCCTACGTGCTCTTTAGCGAAATCGGCGACTTTGGCATCAAAGGAAAGATCATCTTTATCGTCAGCGACGACAGCACCACTTTCACCGCTGCCGACGCCTGCATCCGCGCTATCGCCCCCATCATCGCCTAAACCACCGCAAAGGGGACAGGCATCTTTGTGGTGGTTTTCATTCGTGGTACCATGGTTCATATCGTTGTTTAAACGACTAAGGGAGTAGACACCATGGAAGAGGCCTATCGTCAAGCACGCAAGCGCGGCGAGCAGGGACGCCGTCGCGCCATCAGCCAAAGCGAGCATCCATACCTTACGGACCTCGACAGTTTGGTTGCTCAGCTCCCCTTAGGTCAGCGAGAGAATGTCGGCCTGCGGGATATTCCGCTCGAAATGGTCGTCGGCACGGTCACCAAAGGCCGTCAGTCCGCCTTTTCATGCAACTTTATGCCCCTGCTGCCGTTTAACACCGAGTTCGCCCGCAAGTGGTCCAACCTCTACGACATCCAGGTGACCGAGGGCTATCGCGACCCCATCATCGTCACCGAGTTCATGCATCGGTTCTATGTCCAGGAAGGCAACAAACGCGTCAGTGTCCTCAAATTCCTAGACGCTCCAACGGTTTCGGCCAGGGTCACCCGTCTCTACCCCGGCACATGGGATTCCGTCGAAAGCCGCCTGTACGGTGAATTCTGCGCGTTTTGGCGCGTCTGCCCCCTATACGAGATCGAGTTCTCGCGTGAGGGAAGCTACGAGACGCTCGCCAAGATGCTCGGTCAGAACCTTATCGAAAAATGGCCGCAGAAAAAGACCGACTACCTGCGCCACACCTTCCTGCTCTTTAAGCGCGCCTACCTTCGCGCAGGCGGCGACCACCTGGACATTACGCCCGCCGACGCCATGCTCGTCTACCTCAATGTGTACAACCAGGACCGCCTGCTGGATACGCCGACGGATATCGTCGTAAACCGCCTGTGCAAGATTTGGCGCGAGCTGGTCATTGCCGGCAAAAATGACGAGGACAAGGTCGATCTTGTCGAAGCGCCGAGCGTCGATGAGGAGGAGTCGCCCGCCAAGTCCACCTCCGGCGTGCTCAACTTCTTTATGGGCAAGACCGTCTACTCGGCGGCCAACCCCCTGCGCATCGCCTTTATCCATGAGTTCCCCTGTGCGGCGTCGAGCTGGGACAGTCTGCACGACCAAGGACGTCAGTATCTCGATGAGCACTTTGACGGTATCGTGCGCACCGAGGCGTTCGAGGACTGTCACGATCCGGACGTGTTCTACGCCGCCGTGGAAACGGCTGTCAAACATGGAGACAACGTCATCTTCTCGACCTCGCACCGCCTGATGGAATACACGCTCAGAGCTGCCGTTGAGTATCCCCAGGTTCGGTTCCTTAACTGCTCTATCGGCCTTCCCCACCAAAGCGTCCGTTCGTACTTTGGCAAGATGTACGAGGCCAAGTTCCTCCTGGGCGCCCTTGCCGCCAGCATGGCGGACAACCATCGCATCGGCTACCACGCGTCGGTCTTCGCATCCGGCGCGCTCAGCGAGATCAATGCCTTTGCCATCGGTGCCTCGCTGCTCGACCCCCGCGCGCAAATTATCCTCACCTGGGGCGATGTGCCCGCCGGCGGTCTTGCCGAGGCCATGTGCCGCGAAGGCGTGAGCGTCATGACCGGCGCTGACATGTCAAAGTCGCTCGAAGACCCTACGGCCTACGGACTCCACCGCTTGGTCGATGGCAAGGTTTCCGGCATCGCCATGCCGGTATGGAACTGGGGCCGTTACTACGAGCTCATCGTTCGCAGCCTTCTGCACGGCACGTGGGACGAGACCAGCGATGACAACCAAGTGCGCGCCGTCAACTACTGGTACGGCATGAGCTCCGGCGTTATCGACATCCGTTACGCTCCGGGCCTACCCTACCAGACGCGCAAACTCGTGCAGTTGCTCCGCAACGGCATTGTCGAGGGCTCCATCAACCCCTTTGGCGGCGAGCTCCACAGCCAGAGCGGCGTGGTACAGATCGAAGGCTTCCCTCCGCTGCCGAGCACGCAGATTGTCGAGATGAATTGGCTGGCGGACAACGTGGTGGGCACCATTCCGCAGCTCGACGATGAGCCGGGAGTTACCGCCCTATGAAGATCCTTGCCATAGCAGATACCGAAGAACGATGCCTTTGGGAGTGCTTTCGCAAGGAACGCTTTGAGGGCGTCGACCTGATTTTGTCCGCCGGCGATCTGGACCCGGACTATCTTGAGTTTTTGGTTACGGTCATCAACAAACCGCTCATCTACGTGCGTGGCAATCACGATGACCGCTACGCACGTCATGCACCGGGCGGATGTATCTGCGTAGAAGACAGCGTGTACACGTACCGAGGGATTCGCATTGCGGGCCTTGGCGGGTCCATGCGTTATCGCGACGGCGCCAACATGTACACCGAACGCGAGATGTCCAAGCGCATGCGTAAGCTGTCGCGTAAGGTTAGGATGGTCGGCGGGTGCGACATTCTGCTTACCCATGCGCCCGCCGCCGGTATGGGTGATCTGGACGATCTACCGCATCGAGGGTTTGAGTGCTTTAACACGGCGCTTGAGTCCTGGGGGGCCGACTACATGGTGCATGGGCATGTACACCAAAGCTACGGTTACGATTTTCAGCGCGAGCGGCAGCATGTGTGTGGAACGACGATCATCAACGCCTGCGGCTATACGCAGTTTGAGCTCGACCAGACGCGCTACCCCATCCGTGGCTGGCAGGCAGCCTGGCTCAATTCGCAAACCATGCGCCGCGAGCTCAAACGCCACGATGCCATCGAGTCCTCAACAGCCAGAACACCCTGGTAACCACCACAAAGGGGACACCGTCCCCTTTGTGGTGCTTTTGACGCGATAGCAAGAAACCCGGTCCTGCACAAGACAGAACCGGGTTTCTTTAGCAATGCTTGCTTTGCTCAGGCAGTAACTAGCAGTTACTCAGCCAGGAAGTCACGCTGGACAGCGGGATCGACCTTGACGCCAGGGCCCATGGTGGAAGACACGGAGATGGACTTGACGTACTTGCCCTTAGCAGAAGAGGGCTTGACGCGCAGGATCTCGGTGTACAGGGCAGCGTAGTTCTCGACGAGCTGCTGCTCAGAGAAGGACTTCTTGCCCAGGGGCACGTGGCAGATGCCGTAGCGGTCAGCGCGGTACTCAACGCGGCCAGCCTTGAGCTCGGAGACCATCTTGGCGACATCCATGGTCACGGTGCCGAGCTTGGGGTTCGGCATGAGGCCACGGGGACCAAGGATCTTACCGATGCGGCCAACCTTGGCCATCATGTTCGGCGTAGCGATAGCGGCGTCGAAGTTGATCTCGCCCTTCTGAATCTGGGCGACGAGCTCGTCGGAACCGATGATGTCGGCGCCGGCAGCCTCGGCCTCGCGGGCCTTCTCGCCCTCGGCGAAGACGGCAACACGAACGGTCTTGCCGGTGCCGTGGGGCAGGGAGATGGAACCACGGATGTTCTGGTCAGCCTTACGAGTATCGATGCCCAGACGGAAGTGGGCCTCGACGGTCTCGTCGAACTTGGCGGTGTCGAGCTCCTTAATGAGCTTGGCAGCCTGAAGGGGGGTGTAGAGCGTGGCGCGGTCGATCTTCTCGGCAGCGGCGTTATAGCTCTTACCATGCTTAGCCATGTGCATTACCTCCTGTGGTTAAACGGGCGTGAGCCCTCCCACATCGTATCGTGTGCCCTATTGCACACATTTAACGGGCGCCCCGGTCAGAGCACCCGTCGTTACCATAAGAAATCGCTACTCAGCGATGGTGACGCCCATGGAACGGGCGGTACCGGCGATGATCTTCTTGGCGGCGTCAATGTCGTTGGCATTGAGGTCCGGCATCTTGATCTCGGCGATCTTGGTGAGCTGCTCCTGGGAGAGCTGACCAACCTTGTCGGCCTGGGGCTTAGCGGAACCAGACTTAAGGTTCAGCTCCTTCTTGATGAGGTGAGCCGCCGGCGGGGTCTTGGTGATGAAGGAGAAGGACTTATCCTCGTAGACAGAGATCTCAACGGGGATGATGTCGCCCTTCTTGTCCTGCGTCTCGGCGTTAAAGGCCTGGCAGAACTGCATGATGTTCACGCCAGCAGCGCCCAGGGCGGGGCCGACGGGAGGAGCGGGGTTAGCTGCACCAGCAGGAATCTGGAGCTTAATGACGTTGGCAACCTTCTTCTCAGCCATGGTCATTCCTTTCGAATCACGAGTGTGAAGTACTTGCTATATCGTAAGCACGCACGTGTTAGAAGCACTCCTGAGATGAGCAGTCACAGAAGAAGCACGCTCGCGCGAACGGACGAAAACTTAAGCGATGACAGCGACCTGGTTAAAGTCGAGCTCGACCGGCGTCTCGCGACCAAAGATCATCAGCGTGACCTTGAGCTTGCCAGCCTCGGTGTTAACCTCGGAGACCTTGCCATCAAAGTCGGTAAGCGGGCCATCGGTGACGCGGACGGACGTGCCGACCTCGATATCAACCGACGTACGCTTGGGCGAATCGCCCTTACCGGGACGACGAGTCATCTTATTGTACTCGTCGCGGGAAAGCGGAGCGGGCTTACCGTTGCCGCCCAGGAAACCGGTGACGCCGGGCGTGTTACGAACACACGTCCAAGCATCGTCATCCATCTCCATGCGGACCAGGACATAACCCGGGAAAATCTTGGAATCCTTGGTCTCACGCTTGCCACCCTCTTTAATCTCGGTGACGCGCTCCATAGGAATCTCGATATCAAAGATACGGTCCTGCATGCCCATAGTCTCGATGCGATGCTCGAGATCGGACTTAACGCGGTTCTCGTATCCAGAGTAAGTGTGAACGACGTACCAACGCTTAGACATGGTTTAGCCCCTCAATCCAGAGAACAGAGCAAGAGCCTCGCCAAAGCCAGCATCGAGCAGAGCGATGACGACGCCGACGACGATCAGAGAAGCGCAAACGACAACCGAGTAGTTCACGAGCTCCTTCTTATCGGGCCACGTGACACGCTTCATCTCGGACTTGACCGAAGCGAAATACTTCTTGGTGCGGGCGAAGAAACCAGGCTTCTCGTTCTTCTTGGACTTCGCAGCCTTCTCGTTCTTCTTGGCAACGGCCTTCTTGGCCTCAACCTTGGAGTTGGCGGCAGCTTTGTTGGCAGGTGCCGGCTGCTGAGCCTTCTTCTTGTTCTTCTTGTTGGCCATTTGGGTTACCTCCGCGCAATGCGCTTATACATGAGTAAACCGTAAGCCCCCAAGTGGGAGCTTACGGAATAATGACTGGCACGCCAGGAAGGACTCGAACCCTCAACACTCGGTTTTGGAGACCGATGCTCTACCAATTGAACTACTGGCGTATGTGACTAGAGACTAGCGAGTCTCTTTGTGCAGCGTGTGGTGACGGCACCAGGGGCAATACTTCTTGATCTCCATACGATCAGGCATGGTCGACTTGTTCTTGGTGGTCGTATAGTTGCGGCGCTTGCACTCAGTGCACGCAAGAGTAACTAGAGTACGCATGTATCCTGAACCTTTCATTTCCGCCCCGTACGGGCACGAGTTATTACTTTATCAGCTCCACGTAAGTGCTGTCAATGAAAACCTCGAGTCAATTGGTTCTCGGTGGATCCATTCATATTTGGAACACATCAATGAAGCCATCGAGAGCTAATCGACGGTGCATCCAGGACCATTATCGATCCTCTCGACACCAGCAACGGCTCAATATCCATTGCAGAAAAGAACCCGGCACCCATATAAGTGCCGGGTTCTCTAAGTCAGCTATATCAAAGAGCTAATTTACTCAATGATCGTGGAGACGATGCCCGAACCGACGGTGTGGCCACCCTCGCGGATAGCGAAGCGCAGGCCCTCCTCCATGGCGATCGGGTGGATGAGGTCGCCCTCGATGGTGATGTGGTCACCAGGCATAGCCATCTCGGTGCCCTCGGGGAGCTTGACCGTACCGGTAACGTCGGTGGTACGGAAGTAGAACTGAGGACGATAACCATCGAAGAACGGGGTGTGACGGCCGCCCTCCTCCTTGGTCAGAACGTAGATCTCGCCGGTGAACTTGGTGTGCGGGGTAACCGAACCGGGCTTGCAGAGAACCTGGCCGCGCTCGATGTCCTCACGCTTGATGCCGCGGAGCAGCAGACCGACGTTGTCGCCAGCCTCGCAGAAGTCCATGGACTTACGGAACATCTCGATACCGGTAACGACGGTGTTCTGGGTATCCTTGATGCCGACGATTTCGACGGGCTCGTTGAGCTTGAGCTCACCGCGCTCGACACGGCCAGTAGCAACGGTACCACGACCGGAGATGGTCATAACGTCCTCAACGGCCATCAGGAACGGGAGGTCGTTGTTACGAGCAGGCGTCGGGATGTACTCGTCGACGGCCTTCATGAGCTCGCGAATGGCGTCCATCCACTTGGCGTCGCCCTCGAGAGCGCCCAGAGCGGAGCCACGGATGACGGGGATGTCGTCGCCGGGGAAATCGTACTCGGAGAGGAGCTCACGGGTCTCCATCTCGACGAGGTCGATGAGCTCGTCATCGTCGACCATGTCGCACTTGTTCAGGAAGACGACGATGTAGGGAACGCCGACCTGACGGGCGAGTAGGATGTGCTCGCGGGTCTGAGCCATGGGGCCGTCGGTAGCAGCGATGACCAGGATAGCGCCGTCCATCTGAGCAGCGCCGGAGATCATGTTCTTGACGTAGTCAGCGTGGCCCGGGCAGTCAACGTGAGCGTAGTGACGGGCAGCAGTCTCGTACTCGACGTGGGAGACGGAGATCGTAATGCCGCGCTCGCGCTCCTCGGGAGCCTTGTCGATGTTCTCGAACGCAGTGAAGTCAGCCTTGCAGCCCTCGGTCTCGGAGAGAACCTTGGTGATGGCAGCGGTCAGCGTGGTCTTGCCGTGGTCAACGTGGCCGATAGTGCCGATGTTAACGTGCGGCAGAGAACGGTCAAATTTTTCCTTTGCCATTGTGGATTTCCTCCTCGTAAAATGAAATCTAAGTCACGATAAACTTATTCTACTTCAAATTGCATGAAAATGCAATAGGCAGAGCAGATATTTTAGTCGTTGTTTTTGGTGCGCGAGTCGATGATCTTCTCCTGAATGCTCTTCGGCACTTCAGTGTAGTGGCTCGGCTGCATGGTGTACTGGCCACGGCCCTGCGTACGGGAACGCAGAGTGGTAGCGTAACCAAACATCTCGCTCAGCGGTACAGCAGCGGAGATCGCCTGTACGCCGCCGCGCGGCTCCATGCCCTGGATCTGGCCGCGGCGGGAGTTCAGGTCGCCGATAACGTCGCCCATGTACTCATCGGGGACGATGACACAGACCTTCATGATCGGCTCGAGCAGCTGCGGATCGGACTTCTTGAGGGCGTCCTTGATAGCC
>CAJMBB010000009.1 GCA_905211615.1 uncultured Collinsella sp.
CGAAGAGCGTTGCTGCCTAGGCTAGCCCCTTGTCACACAAACTACCGAAGCCTCCTTTTTTTAGCTGTGGAGATTCGTTTGAAAATCGCGTCAATTGTGGAGATGAGTACCTTTGGCCTCCTGTTCTCCCTATCTTCTACCTGCACTTTTGCTTGATTGTTGTATTTGAGCTCAATTTGTCAGGAAATGGGCAAGCTTTTGGTCAGGCTCCGGTACTTACCCGCATGAACCTCGGGGGTAGCCTCATCCTACGCGTCGCAGCCTCCCCGTGCGACGCACGAGGGATAAGGAGCAGCCATGTCCAACGCACCCACGCACTCTGTCCACAGCGCAATCGCAACAGGTCCGCTGCTCCTGCTCCTCTTCCTGCTTTTCGGCTGCCTGGCACCGGGAGCCGCATTTGCCGTCGATGGCTACGACCAGCTCGGCTTCCGCACTATTAGCGATGATTGTGGGCCCTTCTTCATCGGCAAGTATGAAGCTCAAGACACCTCGATTGCCTACTGCATGAACCAGGAGCGCCCCGGTCCCACCAAACCGGGCGGCCCATGGCTCAACTTTGATCAAGGCTGGGTGTGGCTCGACGACGAGTTCGCGGCAATCGTTTGTCACGGATATCCTACCGCCACGTCGTTTGGCGGCTACCATCTTTCACCCGATCGCGCCCGCGCCGCAACCCAGCTTGCCGTATGGATGCTCAACGGCACTACCCATGTCGACGGCACCTACGACCGCTCAGGGTAAAACCAAGAGCGGACACTTTACCTCCGACAATGAAGTCGTGGCGGCTGCGCGGTGGCTCCACGACAGCGCAAAATCAGGAAGCATCAAAGCCGCTCCGCACCGCGCGCGGCGCTATCTAGGGGCCGTATCGGGCGGCAGCAAACGTCAAGACATGCTCTATGTACTGCCGACGGTGTCTGTTTCCTTCCAAAAGCAGTCTGCTAACACCGTTATTACCAGCGGAAACAATACCTATCAGTTTACCGGGGCAACATTCGATATTTTTGAGAGCGCCAGCGGCGCGCGTGTCGGCACCATCAAGATGGACAGCAACGGTCGAGCGCAAGCAACACTTCTGCCCAACACGGCATACTACCTAGTTGAAACGAAGGCGCCGGCCGGCTATGTCCCCCGCCACGATCGTATTGCCTTTACCACGGGGAATGACGGCGGGCGGGTCGCCATTGATGAACAGCCCGGCACCATCAACCTGCGTATCGTAAAACTCGATGCCGCGACGAATGCCGGCCCCCAGGTGGGATCTTCACTCGCAGGAGCAGAGTTCACGTGTGTGTCGCAATCAACCCCTGGATGGGCACAAATCCTCACGACCGACGAAAGCGGTCGGGCCACCCTCGCCGATGTCCCCTTAGGAGCCTTTACCATCTACGAATCAAAAGCCCCCGAGGGCTACCTGCCATCCAACGACAGCTGGACCTATACCGTTGGAGCCGACCAGCTCGGCGATTCAGGCGTGGTCGAGATCGAATCTCGCGTTTCCGATATCCCCATTGCGTTTAACCTTGAGATTTCCAAATTCAAGGATTACGGCAATAGCGACCAATCCGGCCTGGAGCAGCCGGCGGGTGGTGTTGTCTTTGAGGTTGTCAGCAACAGCTCTCAGCAGGTTGTTGGCACACTGACCACAAACATCTATGGCTTTGCCTCCACCGAAGATCAGCCCGAAGCATGGTTCGGCACAGGCAAGCGACCCGCCGGTGTCCACGGAGCCGTCCCATACGACCGTGCCGGCTACACGGTTCGCGAGGTTCCGGAAACCGTCCCCGAGGGTTTTAAACGTGCAGGGGAATGGACCGTCGGGGCCAATCAGATTTCCGACGGCGCCGAGCTTCAATATATCGTGGACAACCACGCTCTGTCGACGCATCTCCAGATTGTAAAACGCGATGCCCAAACAGGCGCTTCTGTTCCCCTAGCCGGATTCACCTTCCAACTCCTCGACAGCAATCACGAACCTGTCTCACAAACTTGCTGGTATCCAGCACATAACGTAATGGACACCTTTACGACTGACGCGACCGGGACCGTCACACTGCCCGAATCGCTCGTGCCGGGCACCTATTATGTACGCGAAACCTCGGCCAAAGAGCCCTATCTTGTCGGCGAAGAGATCGAGGTAAACATACCCGCCGACATGAACCTAACGCCCGTTGCAATCGCCTCGTATTATGACCACGCCGCGACCGGAAACATCAGGATCGTTAAAACCGATGCCATAGACGGCAGCAGCCTCGCGGGCGCCGTCTTTGAGATCCGTGCCTCGGGTGATATCGTGCGCCCCGACGGTAGCATTGCCGCGCTCGACGGTGAGACTGTCGCGACCGTCACGACGGATGAAACTGGAGAAGCACGCGCGGGCAACCTCCCACTGGGATCTGGCACCGCACGCTACGAGGTTGTCGAGACTCAAGCGCCGGCAGGCTTCTTGCTCGATCAGACAACCCATATTGTCGACCTTACTTATGCCGACCAGAAAACACCCGTTGTAGAAGCACGGCTTAACGTGTCCGACGATTACACCAAGGTTAATATCTCCAAGGTCGATGCAAGCGGTGAGCAGGAAGTGGAAGGCGCACAGCTCGCCTTATATGGTCCCGATAAAACCGAAATAGACTCCTGGACCTCATCCGACAAGCCACACCGCGTCGAACATCTTGCACCCGGCACCTACTCGTTGCGCGAAATGATGTCTCCGCGGACCTATGACCTTGCCGAGGAGATAACGTTTGAAATAAAGGATACGGGAGAAGTCCAATCCGTCGCGATGAAGGATGCGCCCATCGAGATCAAGGGGCAGGTCGACAAGCGTCAGGAACTTGTCCAACCTATCGAAAATGGCCTGTTGGCTAACGGCGATGGTAAAAACCGTGCCGCGATGCAAACCAATACGGATGGGCTTTTCTCCTATACCATCGACGCTCGAAACGATTCAACTACCTGGGTTGATGAGTTTACAATTACCGATGATCTTGAGTGTGCCGAGGACGATACGGCGAGATTCGTCTCAATCGAAACCCCCGTCGCCATCGGCGACCTCAATGGTCTGTGCAACGTGTGGTATCGCACGACGCCGTTGGACTCGGCAGACGTCGATGAGCCGGCAAACGCGACACTTGACGATGGGCACGAAAATCCTTGGCTTGAGTCCGACGAAGTAAGGGAAAGTCTGGGTGAGGATTGCCGCCTCGTCGATTACGACGGCTGGCACCTCTGGAAGGCGGATGTCTCGACCACGGAATCCACCACACTCGAGGCGAAAGAACTCGACCTTGCGTCCAATACCGTCGTAACGGGCATTCGCATTGAATACGGTGCGGTAGCCGCCGACTTTACGACTCGAAGCGATGCGGATTCTTGGACCCGCGATGATCTCAAAGATGAGCACGACGACCTTGACGATGCCAAAGCAATCCTTGGCACAGACGCTCGAGGCGCAATCGTGCACATGCAGGCGACGTCGGCTTATACGCCCCAAACCGCACTCACCAACAGCGCACGCGTCGATCTTTGCCGCAACGGCGGCGGCGATAAACTTGAGTCACATGACGAGGACCGTGTCATTCAACGCTGTACCCTACCGCAGGACCTACCGGCAACAGGATCAGTTCCCATCGCCGCTTGCATCACCGCGCTCCTGACCTCGGGTGCCGCAGCCCTATGGTTCGCTCGCCTTAGGTCGATCCCAAAGAAGCGCTAGCGCGATGAAAAAGCGGGCGACCCAGTCCCCCGGCTCGCCCGCTTTCAATCATGTAAATCGCCATATCTACTCTGCAGACGAAGATCCACCATCAACGATTGCCTGCTCGGACTCAGGAATCCCATCGGCACCCGTACTCTGTTCTTGCTCCACCTCTTCGCTGATTGCGGAGGCGGGGGTCGAGCCCTTTGCACCCACGATGTAGGCAGCCCCAAATCCTAACGCAATGGCAATCAAGGTCAAAATCACGTAGACAGGCCAATGGCGCTTAATATACGAAAACACGTTGACTCCTTAGAGCTCCGTCTACGAACGGCGGATAACCTCGGTCACGACCTCGGATACCGTGGCAATGTTCGTCGGGTTGACATTGTGGGGCAGGTCGTCCTCGGTACGAGCGCAAGCCAGACGCGTGCCGTCCACGCCGGCGATGGTGAGGGCTCGGCGGCTCGCCTCGAGCGCGGCATAGGCATCGGTCTTGGCATAGGGCATCTCGAGCGCGCCACAATCGACATGGAACGACTTGCACACCTTGCTGACCAGGTTCATGATGCGGCGATCGCCCTTGAGCAGCTGCTGTTCGCCCTCGACCGTCACCACCGAAAGCCTACCGGCGCCGACGGATTCAAGATTGATAAAGAATACGCCGCGGAGCTTGTCGCGATGCGAAGCCAAGAAGGCCTTCATACCAGCGCCATCACAATCCGAGGCGCCCGTTGCCACAAACCAGATATCGTGACCGAGCAGTTCATCATCGCCCATAGAGGCGACAGCCGAGAGCATATCTTCGGAAGAAGCGCCGTCGGAAGACGTAGCGCCGCCCTTCCAGCCGTCGTTATCGTCCTCGAAGTTATCCCACGAACCGATACCGCGACCGGACTTCTTGGCATCGTAATCGTCTTCGACGCCCAGCCAGTCACTCATGCTGTCCTGCTCGTTTTTCTTTTTACGACCGAACAGGCCACCCAGGCCGCGCTTACGAGACTTGGGTGCCGCCGGGGCGGGAGCCGAAATGGTCTCGATCGGCTGCGCGCCCGACGCAACGGGCATAGGAGGCGCAACGGGTGCCGATGTGGGTTCGGGACCCTGGGCAGTAGCAAAGGGGTCGTTGACCTGGGCAGAGGGATCGGGAAGGTCGAACAGCGACGTGCGAGACGCAACGTTTGCCTGCTTCATAGACGGCAGCGACGGATCGGGGACCGAAGCCAGCGGAGACGAGGAAGGTGCAGGCGACGGTGCCGACGCCGGATCGGGAACATTCATCTGCGGACGCGGCGATGCCTGGGAGGAAATCTGGGCCATAAGGGAATCGACTGTTTCGTCCTGGGTGGGAGCAGTATCGGCAACCGTGGCACGGGAACCACTCGGGGTCGGCATGGTGAAAATCTGCGTGGAGTAAGGCCTCGACTCATCTGTCTCGGGAGTCTCGGAAACCGCAGGCACTTCCTCCTGCTCGACCTCGGTCGAATCATCCTGCTCGGCTGCCGCGTACTGCTCTTCGTCAGAGTTGGCCTCGACGGGCTCGTCCTCGGCAGCATCCTGAATTTCGGCAGCATCAATGGGCTCGTCATCGTCTGCCGCGTTGTCCTGCTCATCGGAAGCAGGAAGGGGCTCGGCAATCGCGGTGCCTTGCTTTTCAAACGTTATCGTGGAATCGAACTGTGCGGCATCAAACGACATGGTGCTATCGACGTGCTGCTGGGCCTCGAAAGACGTCGTCGCCTCAACAATATCCGCGGACGCCGGTTGCTGGGACTCAAAGGACGTTGTAGCTTCGGCAGCGTCGACGGGCACGGACTGCATAGCCTCGTTCTGCTCGAACTCTTGCGCCGCGAGCTCACGTGCTGCCTCGGCTGCCTGCTGCTGAGCGATAGCCTCCTGCTCGGCAGCCTCGCGTGCGGCAGCGCGCTTCTCCTCGAAATCGTCGACAAATTTCTTGCCCTTTGCAAGCGCGCCCTTAAAGAAGTTGGAAGCGCTGGCGCCAATCGAAGAGAACGCGGATGCAATATCGGCATGGGGCGTTGCCGCGGGAATCTCGGCCGAGAAATCAGTATCGCTCTCGTAAGACACGCGCCTCGGCTGTTCAACGTAATCGTCGTCAGACTCGTCCGCAACGTCTTGCGCCGGCGCGGCGGGAGCCAAAATGTCCAGTCCTGCCGCGGGATCGATCGCGGCAACCGCGGCAGACTCATCATCCGCAGTGACAACGGGCGCAGGCTCGGGCTCAAACGTCGGCTCCTCGCCCTCCTCGTAATCGAGCGTGCAGGACTCGGGAAGCATTCCGAGCGCACGGATGGCATCCGAACCAAAGCGGATGTTGCCGGCGGCGTTGCGATAGAGCTTGGGCTCGGGCTCGGCCGCGGCAGGCTCCTCCGCCGGCTCAGCAGCGGGAACCTCGTCATTGAACTCTTCGGCCTGGACAGCCTGATTCTGATCCTCGGGCACGATGGCGCCAATCAGCGTCTCGTCGGCAGACGCACCCTCAAAGCCCTCGATCTGCTCGTCAAAAGCCTCGCCCTGTTCGGGCTCGGTTTGAGCGTCGGGAGCAATCGGCTGACCGAACACGTCCTCGGCGTAGGTAGGCTCTTCGTACTCGATGGTGTTGCCGTAGTCGTTTTGCTGCTGGGCCGCGGCATACTCCGCCGCCGCGCGCGCCATTTCCTCGGCACGACGCTTCTGCTCCCCAAAATAGGTATCGAACGGAACATCGTCGGGAAACTCGTTTTCGCCCTGGAAGGGAGCAACGTTGTCCATAACGCCGAGCATGGCAGCGACAGAAGATTTGTTGCACACCGCGCCGGACGTATAGGGAAGAATGTGGCGGTTAGAGATGATGTTTGCCGCGTTGGCAAGTGCAACGAGGGAAGCGAGGATCGCGACAATCCACAGCAGAACCTTGAGCGCGCCGGGGAGCGGCAGGATACGCAGGATGGCAACGGCAGCAGGGGCAACCGTGGCAATGGGCAACAGCTTGGCGATAAGCGCACGATACGAAGCATAGGGCTCGCGGGCGAGCAGCTCAGCACGGGGAGAGTCGTAGTGTGCGACAACGACCACCGGGCGATTGCGCGGAGACGCGAGCGGGCCCGAGGCCTTGTGGTAGGCGATGACATTTTGGCTCACGCCCGTCTTGCCCAGGCGCGAGACTACAGGGCGGCCCGTGCGCTCGAGCACGTAAAGAACGGCGCCGACAATGGCCAGCAAGGTGCCGACCAAGCCGATACCGCCGCCGATGCCCATCAGCAGGGCGCCGGCAAACGCAAGAATACCGGTAACGGCAAATGCCAACCTACTGGGCGCCGGGGCATTGAACTCCTGAACCTCAGGATCAAAGCCGTGGTTGCGGAAGATCTGAGCGATATCCTCGGCAGCCAAGCGCTCTTCTTCGCTGCATGCCGGCGTAATGCCGGTGTTCTGCAGCAGGTGGTTAATATAGTTCTGGGTGTTCGCCATGTGCGCTCCACATCCATAATCCGACAAATAGGCCCAATGCATGCACATTAGAACCGTATATAGTCGAAAGTATACCCCGAGCGAGCGCAAACGACCGAATTCGGGGCATCTTAACGCCCCGAGCGGACAAGGATATAGCCTAATCTCCATATCGGACTAAAATCATGGCAGCAAACCACCTTCTCATGCGAGGACTCTATGACGGCAAGCGACGCGACCGCGACAATTAAAAAGGGAAGTTCGGAGCCCAGTTTCGATAAAACGGCTCAGCGCATCCTCAACCTTTTCTTTGTGCTCAACAGCTCCCCCGAACCGCTGACGACCGAGCAGATTGTCTTGGATTCTGACCTGGGATATGGCTCGGGCAACATCGACTCGGATAAGCGCAAGTTTCGGCGCGATCGTGACAAACTGCTCGAGCGTGGCATCTTAATCAAGGAGGTTCGCCCCGCCGGCGCGCAGGAGACCGAGGAAAGCTCGTGGACAATCGACCGCGAGCACACGTTTGCTGCAGGCGGCCTCATCACCGCAGACGACGCCGATATCCTGCTCAACGCCATCGACCAGACGCTAGCGGCCGGCTCATCCACCTTTTCCGCGCCGCTTGCCGATATTCGCTCCAAGATTGCCTACCTCACCGGCAGAACGACGGTGGACGAAGCACCGATCCGCCGCTCTCCCACCGTCGATGCGGTATGGAGCGCCTTTGCCGAGCGATGCGCGCTGCGATTTTTATATCAGAACGGACGCGGCGAGCAGAAAGAACGTACCGTCTGCGTCTACGGCATGTTCGAGCGCGAGGGCGTGGCGTACTTCTGCGGCCTCGACAATGCCACCGACGACATCAGGACATTCCGCTGCGACCGTATCGTTCGCGCTTGGCGTCCTTCGAAGGCCTACGCCATCCCTGCGGACTTCAATCTCAACGACTATCTGTTCTTTGAATTCGATTTTGCCGACCGACCGCCCGTTGCAGCCACATTCTCGTTCGCCCCTCAGACGCAGATCGATATGATCAACGGCCTCACGCGCGGGCGAGGTGAGCTCGCACACACCGATGCGGGATGGACCTGGACCGTTGACGTGCGTGACCTTGAAGCCGCCGCCTCATTTTGCATGGCCCACGCCGTGGACGGCATGAGGCCCGTGGCCCCCAAATCGCTCAAGCAGGCGTGGAACCGCCTCATTGAAAGGACGGTGCACGAGCATGCCCGTGCGTAAACTCACCAGCGAGCAGAGACTCTCGCGCGCCATCGACATCATGGAGGCCCTCTACGCCGCCGGCGAGAGCGGCATGACACGAGCCGAGATTTGCAGCCGCTTTGACATCACAGGGGTGTCGCTCGACGAGATTCTCGAGATCGTCTCGACGCTCGCGAACCGAGAATCGGGCGCGCGCATCATCTGCGAATGCCGCGGCGAGCGTGTGGTCCTCACCGGCGACGCCGGGCGTGTTCTACCGTTGCGCCTGAGTGCCGCCGAGGGCGCTGTGCTCAACCACGAACTTGAATCGTTGGGGATCGAGCCACAGACGGCAGCCCGGATTCGGCATGCTCTTCTACCCGAAGAGCTCGGCTATAACCAGAGCGTCTTTGACACCGTCAACCACGGGTCGCACTGGCAGCAGCTGAGCTGCGCCATTCAGGACGGCGTTCGCTGCCGCATCTCGTATCGCTCGATGGACGATGCACGGCCACGCGAGCGTCTGGTCGACCCCTTGCGCATTACGGCAAACGGCGACCAAACATACCTGATTGCCTGGGACATCGCAGTCGATGAGCAGCGCACCTATCGCATGGATAAAATCGAGGGACTCACCTTGACGGAAGACTCCGTCGTGTCTCACGCACCGGACGTCGCATCCCTCCACGATTCCCTTGCCCGGACGCAGCATAGCGCAAAGCTCCTGATGCCATTCGATATGGCGGAGCATCTGGACTGGGCCGGCATCACCCTAATCGAGCGCAGCGGGACAGACACGGCAACGGTAACCGTGCATTACGGCTCCGAGCGTTGGCTACTGAGCCAGGTAATCGCAGCGGGCGGAGCCATCCGCATCTTGGATGACCCCGCCCTGTCAAAGCGTCTGTGCGATATGGCAAAAACCCTCGTCTGTCCGCTTTAGCGCCGCCGCTCGTGGCGTGCGCGCCACAGTTGCAGATAGTGCCCGATCTGCGCCGATTCGATGCGCTGGTAGGAGCTCGTGGGCAGCGACGTTAAGAACTTCTTTCCGTAGCCCTTCGTCACCAGGCGCGGGTCGGCCAAAATCAGCACGCCGCAATCGGTCGACGAGCGGATAAGGCGGCCGGCCGCCTGCTTGACCTCGAGCACCGCCTCGGGCAGCGAATAGCGCGCCCAAGCGCGGTCTTCGCGCAGGTTGCGCTCGCACGAGAGCGGGTCCGTGGGGCTCGAGAACGGCAGCTTGGGAATGATGACGCAGCGCAGCGTCTCGCCGCTGGCGTCGAATCCCTCCCAGAAGGCCTTAAGCGCAAAAAGCGACGAGGTCGGCTCGTTGATAAACCGGTCGCGCAGGCGACGGGGAGATGAGTTGCGCTGCTGGCAGTTGAGTTCCAGACCCGCACGGGCCATCTTGGGCTCAACGCGGGTGTACAGGTCTTCCATGTCGCGCCGATTGGTGAACAGCGTGAGCACCGATCCGCCCATGGCAAGATGGGCGTCGACCAGCACGCGCTCGAGCGCCGTAAGATAGCTCTCGCGATCGCGCGGATCGGGGATATCGCCCGCAACGACTACAGCCATGTTCGAATCGAAGTCGTAGCTCGAGTCCAAGTGCAGCGATGAAGATGTTGAAGCACCGATGCGATCGAGGCCGACCGCGTGGTTAAAGTGTTCAAAGCTTTTGGACACCGTCATGGTCGCCGAGGCAAAGATAGCCGTGTGAACCTCGGGCAGCCACTCGGTTGCCAAGGCCTCGCCAATGTCGATGCGCTCTGCGGTCATTGACTCTCCGCCGGCACGCAACCTGCGATTGACCTGCAGCGAATACACGTAGTGTTCATCGGTGCCGTCGATGATGAGTTTGAGGTTCTCGGCCAGCTCGTGCAGGCGACGCGAGATATCACCCAAGTCGACAACAACCTCGGGCTTGTCGGCAGCGACGGCTTGCACCAGCGCGTCGACGCTCTTGTCAGCTTGTTCCAATGCGTCGATGGCAGCGTAGGCCGACTGTAAGAAATCATGCCAGTCGTCAGATTCGCGCAGCTCGGGGCCAATCCATAGATTGGCATTGTCATAACCCCCACGGGCACGGCGGCCGAGCTCGCGAACGCCATCGAACACGTCGGCGATTGCCATGCTCGCGCGCGCAACCGTCGACGTCGCCTTGGCAGTAAGGCCCAGATAGAGCGTAGAGCCCTCGGAGGTTGCCAAATCACGGGAAACCTGGCTTAGCGCGCCGGTGCTCGAGCCACCCAGGCGCTCAAACAGAACGCGTGATTCGTCCGCCGACACCACGCGCGCCCACTGACGGCGTGCCTCGCGCTCGATGGAATGGGCCTCGTCGATTACCCAATGACGAATCGGAGGCAAAATCCTGCCCTCGGCCGCGACATTGCGGAACAGCAGGGAATGGTTGGTGACCACCACATCGGCATGCGCCGCACGACGGCGAGCACCGTGGACCAAACATTTATCAGGGAAAAACGGGCAGAGGCGACGAGCACACTCGCGCGAGGCCGTCGTAAAGTCGGGGCGGTTGACGCTGCGCCACCGAATGCCAAGCGAGTCGAGGTCGCCATCGGCTGATTGGCAGACGTACGCCATAATGACCGCGACCGCCGTGAGCGTGTCCGCCGGATCGCGCTTGGTGGTAATCTCGACCTGGCCGCGGCTCATGCGCTCAAGCTTGCGCAGGCACGGATAGTGGTCATACCCCTTGAGAGCGCAAAATGACAGACCACCGTCCAGTTGCTCGGCAAGTTTTGGCAGCTCATGGTACATGAGCTGGTCGGCAAGATTGTTCGATTTGGTCGCAATACCAACCGTGATGTTGTTACGGCGCGCTGCCTCGGCAAAAGGTACCAGATAGGCCATCGATTTGCCGACGCCCGTGCCCGCCTCAATTACACGATGAGTGCCCGTGACCAGCGCATCGCGGACCTCGAGCGCCATCGCGATCTGCTCATCACGCGGCTCGTAAGTGGGGTACATGCGATTGACCAGGCCACCTGGCGCATAGTCTGCCTCAATCTCCTCACGACTCGGCATCTTGAGGACCGGCAGTTCGTCGGCGTCCACCCGATCGTCGGCACGATCGGCCTTGAGAACGTCAGCACGAGCGGCGCTGAGAGAGAAGATAGAACCAGGGTTCTGCCCTGCCAAGAATGAGAAGATAGGACGATAGGACCAAGGCACATCCGGATGCATGTCGGCTAGGCGCGCCATGAGGCCCTGGGGCAAGTCGGTGAGCGCCACGAGCAACACGCGCCATACGCCACACAGGGCGTCGACGTCGGCATTGGCACGGTGTGATACCGAGTCACAGCCAAACAGATCGGCCATAAAAGACAGCTTGTGCGAGGCCAGGCGTGGAAGCGCGATGCGCGACAGCGCCAGCGAATCGATCCAAATATCGCTCACGTTGACGCCGCCTTTGACCGACTCGATAAACGAGCGGTCGAACGTGGCGTTATGTGCGATTACCGGGCAACCACCGACAAAATCGGCGAGAGCGGCTACGGCCTCAACGGCCGACGGGGCATCTGCCACATCGGCATTTGTAATGCTCGTGAGCTCGGTAATCTCGGCGGGAATCAGCTGTTTGGGATGCACGAAGGTATCGAAGCGGTCGACGACCTCGCGGCCCGAAAGACGGGCCGCCGAGATCTCGATCAGCTCATTGTCCTGCACCGAAAGACCTGTGGTCTCGGTATCGAGGACGATCACATCTTCCTCGATAAGGCCGAAGGACTGCGTTTTGGCGCGTTCGGCAAGCGTGGCATAGGAGTCGATGACAAACTGCGGCGTTCCTGACGAAACCGCGTCCTCGATTAGCATGCAATGCCCGCTCGACGAAGGCCCATACGGATCAGGCTGTCACAGACCTGCGGGAACGTCATGTCGTCGGTGTGGCGGATCTCGTCCGGATACAGCGACGTATCGGTCATGCCGGGAATGGTATTGGTCTCGAGGATAACGGGGCCGTCCTCACTCACGATAAAGTCGCTGCGCGAGATACCCAGGCAACCGAGGGCCTTGTGAGCGGCGCAGGCAAGCTCCTGAGCGCGAGCGTAATTCTCGGGTGAAATCTGCGCCGGAATGCGATGAATGTCCGTAGGGTCGACATATTTCACGTCCAGATCGTAGAACTCGCAGTCCTCGGGCTTACGAATCTCGACAATCGGCAGAGCGCGCACGTCATCTTCCCCGTATACGCCGACGGTGATCTCGGTACCCTCGATGCACTTCTCGACCAGCACTTTGTCGCCGTACTCAAACGCCTTGGCGATTGCCGCGGGCAGCTCGGAGGGCTCATGGACCAGGGAAATGCCATAGCTGGAACCGTTGACGGCCGGCTTCACAAAGCAGCGCTCGCCACAAACCTCGACGATATGATCGATATCGACTTCATCGCCCACCTCGAGCGCAAGGCCGGGGGCAATGGGAATGCCCGCCTTGGCGTACAGGAGCTTAGAGACCTCCTTGTCGGCACCGCAGGCGCTGGCAAGCACGCCCGAAGCCGTGTAGGGGATACCCAGGGTCTCCATGGCGCCTTGCATGGCGCCATCCTCGCCGCCGGCACCGTGCATGGCGATAAACGCCACGTCAAAGCCGCCGGTCGCCATGGTTACCATAAAATCATCGGCAGCCGTGTCGAGCAGCTCCACCGAAGTGTAGCCGGCCTCCTTCAAGGCAACCACGACGTTCTTTCCCGAATTGAGCGAGATCTCGCGCTCAGCGGAATGACCGCCCGCCAAGACCGCTACGTGCATGTTCTCTAGGCTTTTACCCGGCATGGGCAGACTCCTCCTCTATAATTTCTGCAGCTGATACCATATTGTAGCGATACCCTCTACGTTTCCCCAAAATCGAAAGGCTTCCATGAATCCCAGGACTAAATCTCAGGACATTCGCGACTTGAGCCAAAACGATATTCGCGAGCTCGTGGCCGAACTTGGCCAGCCCGCCTTCCGCGCGAAGCAGCTCATCGAATGGGTCTTTGAGAAGAACGTTTGTTCGTTTGACGATATGACCAACCTTCCCAAGGCTTTCCGCGAGCAGCTTAAAGAGGCTTTTGCCTTTGACACGCCGACTGAACTCACCAAGCAGGTTTCCAAAGATGGCTCTCGCAAGTATCTGCTCGAGTACCACGACGGCGTTTCCGTCGAGACCGTCGGCATGCCCCGTCGTAACAAGCTTTCCGTCTGCGTTTCCACCCAGGCAGGCTGTGGCATGGGCTGTGCCTTTTGCGCTACCGGTCTCAACGGCCTCAAGCGCTCTCTGACCGCTCAAGAGATCGTCGACCAGGTACTTCATGTATCCAACGACTTTGGCGAGCGCGCCACGGGCGTTGTCTTCATGGGCCAGGGCGAGCCGTTTGCCAACTACGACAAGGTTCTCAAGGCGCTGCGAATCCTCAACGACCCCGATGGCATCGGTATCGGCGCTCGTCACCTCACCGTCTCTACCAGCGGCGTTATTCCCGGTATTCGCAAATTTGCCGACATCCCCGAGCAGTTCACGCTTGCCGTTTCCCTGCATTCCGCCATCCAGTCGACGCGCAATAAGCTCATGCCCGGTGTTAAGAAGTACACGCTGCTTCGCCTTCACGAAGCGCTTCAGCTCTACACCGAGAAGACCGGCCGCCGCCCGACCTATGAGTATGCCATGATCGAAGGCGTCAACGATACGAATCCCGAAATGCAGGCGCTCTGCGACTTCTGCGAGGGAACGCTGTGCCACGTTAACCTCATTCAGCTTAACGACATCGAGGGTAGCCCGCTCAAGCCGTCGCCGATTCATAAGGTTGAGGATCTTCAGCGTCGTCTTGAGTCCCGTGGCATCGAGACCACGATTCGTAACTCCCGTGGTAACGATATTGACGCCGCTTGCGGACAGCTGAAGCAGCGCTTCAAAGTTCAGAAGAACGCATAGGGGAGTCGCATCCCAAAACGTTTCATGTGAAACATCGAACGACCCCGGTTACAGAATATGCAACCGGGGTCGTTTCATTTATTGACCTTAATTTTGAATCAGCTGCTACCTGTCCCATTTTTTACGGCCATAATAAGGGGTCCTTGTCTCATGAATCAGACAAGGACCCCTCAAAATATGCTGAGTAATTGTTAGGTACCTAATAGCCTACATTTTCCCATTGGTTGCTGACCCAACCTTGATTAATCTTGGGATTCTTCGTTACCTGAGCAGTACGCATGGCAACATCTTCCGTCATAACATCCATTTTCTTTTTGGAAGTATCGACGATATCTTGCGCGCCACGAAGCAAACGACCTCGAAGTTCATCGTCTGTCGCGATCTTATAGCCAGCAAAGGCACCAGCCGCGACAGTCGTCACCAATGCAATCGCTGTTAAAATCTTATTCCTCATCTTGGCCTCCTTGATCAAACTGAATCATTTCGCCAAGAATACGAGAGAGCTCTTCCTCGTCTTTAAACTCAATCTCAATCTTATTCTTTCCACGCGAGCTCTTCACACGCACGTTGGTATTAAATACCTGACGAAGCACACGGGCAGCCTTTTTAAAGGACTGAGGCGTTGCAGGCCTTGGCGTCTTAGGTGTCTCTCCGGCAGAAAACAACGGAGCAAGATTTTCTGTCGCTCTTACGGAAAGGCCCTCTGTAACAACTTTCTCTGCAAGTCGAATACGCGCGTCCTCATAGGGAACTGCAAGAATCGCACGTGCATGACCAGCAGTAAGTTTGCCCTCAAAAATCATCTGCTGAACTACTTCGGGGAGATCGAGAAGACGCAGCGAGTTTGTAATTGCAGAGCGTGACTTGCTTACTGCCTTCGACAATGCCTCCTGGGTCATACCGCTGGCATCGATGAGCTGTCGATAGCCCTTAGCCTCTTCGACGGGATTCAGATCTGAACGTTGAAGGTTTTCGATAAGAGCAAGAGCCAGCATCTCTTCATCATTTACCTCTTTAATGATGACTGGCAATTCTTCAAGGCCAGCAAGCTTTGACGCCTGGTAACGACGCTCACCAGCGATGATCTCATAGCCGTTTCCATGCTTGCGAACCAAAAGCGGCTGCAAAACGCCATGTTCTTGGATTGACTCGCTCAACTCGCGAAGTTCAGTTTCGTTAAAGTGAATTCGCGGCTGATTAGGGTTGGGAACGATATCCTCAATAGGTAGTTTTGTTTCAGATGCAGCATTTGAAGCCGATGTAGCCGAACCGCCGGTCTCATACTCAGCCTCTGAGACCAAAGCATTCAGTCCACGTCCCAATCCGCCACGTTTCTTTACACTAGGCACGCTTGATCACCTCTTTTGCAAGGTTCATATATGCTTTTGCACCCTTATTTTGAGGTGCATAGGTAATTACTGGTTCTCCAAAAGACGGAGCTTCGGAGATTTTAACCGTACGGGGGATTAGCGTCTTAAACGCCTTATCACCAAAGTACGATTGAACCTCCTCAACAACCTGATTCGATAGTGAAGTACGCGAGTCATACATGGTCATAAGCACACCATAGGTGTCTAAGCCCTTGTTCAGCCTTGATTTGACCATCTTCATTGACTCAAGCAGCTTCGTAACGCCCTCGAGTGCGTAATATTCGCACTGGATCGGAATCAAAACGCTGTCTGCTGCGGTCAAAGCGTTGATAGTAAGCAGGCCGAGCGAAGGAGGACAGTCAATGAAAATAAAGTCAAACTCATCCTGAATCGGCTCAAGCAAATCTTTGAGGCGGGTTTCACGAGCAATTGCGCTTACGAGCTCAATTTCCGCACCTGCAAGTTGAATTGTAGCCGGAATAACGAATACCTTTTTACAATTTGTATCAATAACAAGCGATTCTGCCGGCACATCATTCAACAATGCATCATAGATGCAGTGATCAAGGTCTTCTTTTTCAATTCCGAATCCACTGGTGCTGTTTCCCTGCGGATCAAAATCGACAATCAGTGTCTTACGACCCTGCTCACCCAGTGCTGCTGCAAGGTTTACAGCCGTCGTTGACTTACCGACGCCGCCTTTTTGATTGATGATTGCAATGATACGCGTGTCTTTTGCGCTCTTAGAACGCTTAACGTCGCGAAATCCCACGGTCCCTCCTGGTGTGTATTAAAGCTGTCAAACGGAGGATGTTTCACGTGAAACATTCCGAATCGATATCAACCGCCATGTTTCACGTGAAACACTGCAAGTTGTTAGTATCCATTATGTTTCACGTGAAACATCTAGGCAAGCGGATTCTTCTTTGCCACGCCATTTGCACGAGGCAATGAGACGGATGCTGGATGACTCTTCTTAAGAACAATGAACTCCCTGTGACCCAAGCGTTCAGGCAAATCAATTGCGTCATTCAGAAGTAAAGTGAAGCCGCAAATCTTAGCTGCTGACATGCCGGAAGCAAGCTCCTCATCCGAAGGATTGCCCTTGGTTACAACAAATAGCCCTCCATCCTTCAGATACGGAGCGGCATACTCAACAAGAATCGGTAAAGGGGCCAGTGCGCGGGCAGTTACAACAGAGAACTGCTTCTTATGGCTTCGAGCATATTCTTCAAGACGATCATGAACCGCATGAGCATGTTTCAATCCAAGAGCATGGACAAAGGAATTAACCGCATCAACCTTCTTGCCAACAGAGTCAATATAAGTAGCTTTACGATGCGTGGTTATGGTTAATGGAATACCAGGGAAGCCCGCACCTGTTCCCATATCGAGCAAAGCTCCCTCAGGAGCCTTGTTGATATAGGGGAGCAAAACAAGTGAGTCGAGGATATGAAGTACTGCAGCATCTTCTACGTTAAGAATACGGGTGAGATTGGTTGTCTTATTTGTTTCTAGAACCAAATCCAAATGCTGAATACATTTCCTCAGCTCAACATCAGTTACGCTCAAGGAATACTCTTTGCAATAGGAAGTTAGACGACTCAACATCTCGTCAGCCTGCTGATCAGTAAGTACTAACAACGAAAGCTCCTTTCTGACAAAAATCAGTGTATCGAGAACTTTTGACAAAAAAAGGGGACGTGGAAACCACGTCCCCTTAGCATAAGCTCGAGAAGATTATCGAGCAACAATCACCACATGGCGATCAGGGTCAGAACCATCAGAATGAGTATCGACGGCATCATTGCCACGAAGTGCAATGTGAACCAGTCGACGCTCGTAGGCATTCATGGGCGGAAGCGAAACACTCTTATGAGTGCGGATGGCACGCTCGGCAGCAGACTGAGCCATGGAAGCAACCTTGTCCTGACGGCGACTCTTGTATCCCTCTACGTCCACTACAACCGGATACCTAAAGCCAAGTTTGCGGCTCACCAGCAAAGAGAACATAACCTGAAGGGCATCAAGGGTGCGACCATGACGGCCAATGAGAACAGCAAGGTCGGGAGCCGTTACATCCAAAATCAGCTCACCCTCGTCGCCCTCATACTCATCGATAGGAGAGTTGGCGGCATCGAAGTGCGAAAGGATGGAACGCAGGATGGAAATCGCAACATCGGCAATGGTGTCGAGCTCCTCATCGGTCAGCTCTTCACCAGCCTTGTAGCGCTGTGCAATCTCGGGATAATCGCCCGCGACCTGCGGGGCAACCTCCTCAAGCATATCCTCGATGATCTCTTCAGACATAACGTACTCCAAAAGTTAGGTACCTAAATAAGATTGATATCCCGTTACTTCTTCTTGTGCGGGCGCGGCTTCTTCTCTCGACGAGTGACCTCAACCTGCAGCGGAGCGTTCTTAAGACGCTCCTCCTCATCGGCCTTCGCCTTGTCGATGACCTTCTGCGTCACAAAAATCTGCTGGATAACCTGCCAAGCATACGAGACGTCGTAGTACAGCAGAACACCAACGGGAAGGCTCCAGCCCATCCAAAGCATCATGACCGTCATGACAACGGCCATCATACGCATGCTCTGAGCCTGCTGGCCGGTCTGGTTGCGCGACATATAGAACTGCGGAATCAGGGTCAGGACGGCGAACAGGATCAGGCAAACCAGCGCAGGCAGTGCAACCATAAAGCCATCGGCAAAGGAAGCGCTCGGCGTGGTGGTCAGGTCGGGCAGGATGTTGAAGAACGAGAACGTGCCCTCGTTAAAGTACTGCGGCAGGTTGCGCAGAAGCGTGAACAGGGCGATAAGGACGGGCATCTGAATCAGAAGCGGCAGGCAGCCGGCCAGCGGATTGAACTTGTTCTCGCTGTAGAACTTCTGCATCTCCTCGGCCTGACGCTGAGGATCGTCGGCGTAGCGCTCCTGGATTTCGAGCATCTTGGGCTGCAGCACCTGCATGCGAGCCGTCGACTTGGTCGACTTGAGCATGAGCGGCGTCAGCAGCAGACGGATGATGACCACCAGGATGATGATGGACAGGCCCCAGTCGACCGCAAAGGTCTGGATGAGCTTGAGCAGCTCGAAAAGGATGTTAACGATCCAATCCCACATGTAAGTTTTCCTCCGATAGCGAGTGCCCGCTAAGGCACAGGGTCATAACCGCCGACGTGCAGGGGATTGCAGCGAGCGATGCGCCTCACGGCAAGCCAGCAGCCTCTCAAAAAACCGTACTTCTCAATCGCCTGGATGGCGTATTGCGAGCACGTTGGGTAATAAATGCACGCGTCAGGCAATAAGGGCGAAATAACCTGTTGATATATGCGAATAGGAGCGATGGCAACACGTCGCAAAACGTGATTGCTCATCGCTCCTCCCCGGCAACGCCGGCGCGTTTCATAAGCGAACGCAACGCCTTGTCCATCTCCTGCGGCGAGGAAACCCTCGTCTTGGGAGTTGCGAACAAGATGATGTCATAACCCGCAACGGGAAATCCGCAGCTGCGGGCGGCCTCGCGCATCACACGCTTAGATCGGTTGCGCACGACGGCACAACCGAGTCGCTTAGCACCAACGAAGGCGACCCTTCCGGAGTCGCCTTCGCCAACCGATTCACATATGGTCATTCGAATCAGAGGGTGATTGAAACGACGCCCCTGACTGAACACATGCTCGAAATCTTGCCGAGACTTAATAGTCTTCATGCGAGATGTGTGTATCGCTGCTAGACAGTGAGACGCTTGCGGCCCTTGGCGCGACGACGGGCGAGCACGGCACGACCACCCTTAGTGGCCATACGGGCACGGAAGCCATGGGTCTTGGCACGCTTACGCTTATTAGGCTGATACGTACGCTTCATCTTAAGTTCCTCCTGCTGCATTTCGAGTGTCCGCGGGGGCGCGGACGCAGATATAGACACGTGAGCTTGAAGATTGTAGGGAAATCAATGTTCAAATGTCAAGAAATCAAAGGTAAAAGGTTGCGCAGTTCACACGGTTCCCCCATAAGCCGAGCTCGATTTAGCGGTGTATGGCAACTTTTCACGATATTTCATCGAGTTTTCAACAGGTCATGTTGGCAATGTTGAGAACTTTTCGCCCGTTTTCCAAAGTTTTCAACAGGTTTTGAAAAGTTGTCGAAAGATGAGAAACATTGCACAGTGAGCTACTATTTGTTCGAAACCTTATGAAAGATTGCGAGCGGCATGTCTGACGACTTTTACACCATGGTCGATTCCGGAGACCCGGCACCCGACAACGAGCACATCACCGGCGTGCGCGAAGAGCGTGAGGAAGGCGAGCAGACGACCACGCAGGCGCCAAAAGCCATGTACGCCGCGCGCATCGCCGTCTATGACGACATGCTGTCGACACCGCGGGTGATCGTCATTGATCCGCAAGATGTCCGCACGTATTTGGAAGAGACGACCAACACCGTCTACCAGTGCATGAAAGAACAAGGTGGCCATATCTCGCTCATGGTCATCCGCGAGATTGTCGAAAACTTTATCCACGCACACTTTGCCGAGCCCATCATCTCGATTCTGGACGGCGGAGACACCATCCGCTTTGCTGACCAAGGACCCGGCATCGACGACAAGGAACGTGCTTTCGACTTTGGCGTTACCAGCGCAAACAGCAAGATGAAGCGCTATATCCGTGGAACCGGAGCAGGGTTTCCCATGGTGCAGGAGTATTTGGAAAACGCCGGCGGTGCCGTATCCATCGAGGACAACATGGGCAACGGCACCGTGGTTACGGTAAGCCTGAACCCTAAACGCGTGCAGGAAATCGAGCGTGCCGGCGGACGCGGCGCTGCCGTGCGGCCCGAGACGGAACAGCCCACATATCCCCTGCCGGGAGCTTTTGCGCAGCAGCCCATGGCAGCGCAGCAGATGCAGCCCCCCGTGGGACAGATGCAGCAGCCCGGAATGCTACCTACACAAGAACCCCGGGCGGCATCGATGTCGATGCCGACAAACACGCCAGAGACCATGCCGCTGGCGGATCAGGATGCAGCAGCAATGCAGCAGGCGACGGGGGCGCCGGGTGGCCAGCAAATGGGCTATCAGCCGTACCAACAGGGATATCCATATCAGCAGATGCCGCCACTGGGGTATGGCCAGCAGTTCCCGCAGCAGTACCAGCAGGGATATCAGCAGCCGTACCAGCAGATGGCGCAGCAGCAGTACAACCCCTGGGCCCAGCAGATGCCTCCGCAGCCTTACCAACAGTGGCCTCAAAGTTTTCAACAGCAAATGCCGCCGATGCAGAGTTCTCAACAACCAGCAGCTCAAATGATGTATCCTAATGCAGCAAATCAGTATGCGCAGCCACAACCGGACGTGTTCGTAAGCGATCGCGGCAACGCCGCGCTGGGCTATCTGGCGCAAAATCAAGCGTGCGGTGCAACCGATCTGGCGAGGGCGTTTGGAAACTCGGCCCCCACTTGGTCACGCACGCTCAATGACTTGGCGCAGGCCGGCTTGGTCATCAAGCATGGCCAGAAATACCATCTGACCGAACTCGGCGCCGCTCGCGTGCGAGCTCAGAGCTAAAGAACGGGAGAGACAGTGGACGAGGAAGCAAGCATCATCCTGGGGGATGCCATCGCCTTTTGCCAGCGCGACGGCCAAGATGCACGCCTCATCAACATGCTGGGGCAATCGCGCGCCATAAGCCTGACCGAAGATACGCTCACGATCGAGGCACCCTCGCGCTTTGCCATCGCGCAGCTCAAAAAGCATCAGCCGACTATTGAGGCCTATCTGGAAGAAATCGCCTTTGCACCGATTGCGCTCGACATCGTGGCACCGCAAGGAGCCGTGGCGGAATCCGCTGCCGCGACGGCGCCCGCCGCGGCTCCCGCTGCTTCCCCGGCGGCGCCGGCCTCCGCAGGCGACGTGCCGGCAATCAAGCACCAGCACAGCGATGTTTCCCGTGAAACCATGGCACCGTTGCCGACCGCGGCGGCGACGTCAACGAACGCACCCGTCACGCACATGCCCATCGCTCACGACGCAGCGGCGGGCGCAGATTCGGGCATCGCAATCAAGAACACGCTCTCGGCCGATGATTTTCGTCGCATGATGAACCAGATGAAGGGCGGAGCGCCGACTAAGTCCACGCAAGCCGCGACCCCCGCTTCACCCATGCCAGCACCGACTGTACTGGCCGAGCAGAATACGGATGGAGCCCCGCTCGCCGCGAACTCAAAATTTACCTTTGAGAACTTTGTCTACGGCCCCGAGAACAGCCATGCCTATCGCTCGGCACTCAAGTTTGCCGCCCTCGCGGACGAGCGCGGCACGTGCACATCACTGTTCATCTACGGCAAATCGGGCCTGGGCAAGACGCACCTGCTGCTTGCCATCAAAAACGAGCTCGCCGAGAAGTCGCCCGAGATCAAGGTCAAGTATGCCAACTCCCAGGCATATCTGGACGACCTGATGACCGAGTTCGACCGCCAAAAGAAGAGCAACGCCCCCATCATGCAGGCGTACCACGGCGTGGACGTGCTCATCATCGATGACATCCAAAACATCATCGGCAAACGCGCGAGCGTGGACTACTTTTTCCAGCTCATGGACGAGTTCATCCGCAACAACAAGAAGGTCGTCATCGCGGCAGACCGTGCCCCCAAGGACCTGAGCATGGACGAGCGTCTGACCAGCCGCTTCAACGCCGGCATGCTCTGCCTGGTCGCAGAGCCCAGCTACGAGATGAAATACAAGATCTTGCAGCGCTATTACGAGAACGCCATAGTCGCCGCTCCCGAGGCAGGCGACGACTCGCTGCTGGCGGCCTATGGGGGCGACGGTGGGCACCTGACCGACGAGCACTTTAAACACATGGCCGAGGTCTCGGGCACCAACATCCGCGAACTCGAGAGCTTTTGCGAGCGCTGCGCCGGCGAGGCGGGCGACCGCGAGCGCGAGGGCGGGGAGCTCACCTTTGACGATATCGACGCCATCGCCAGCCAGTACTTCGATACATCGTCCAAAAAGATCAACGTCCAGACGGTTCAGTCTGTCATCGAAGAGCAGTACGGCGTGACGCACGAGGAGCTCATCGGCCCGCGTCGCAACGCCAATATCGCCAAAGCACGCCACATTGCCATCTACCTGGCCATCGAGATGTGCGAGATGACGACCACGGCGGTGGGTGCCGAATTTGGCAACCGCAACCACTCGACCGTCAGCACGAGCTACAAAAAGGTCCAGAAGATGATCCAGGAAGACCGCACCGTCACCGAAGACCTCAAGTCGCTGCGCGATAAAATTACACTGCGCTCGTAGGGAAATAGAGACACCTGTTGAAAACTTGTCGAAACCACGGGCATAAGGTGTCTAAAACCCAACCCGCGGTGATGAAAAGTTTTGCGCAGGTTTTGAACGTGGAAAACCACCCCTGTTGTACACAGGTTGCTGTCGATTCTCTTTCTGGGTCTGACCTGCGTCTTTGGGAGTAATCAACAGTTTCGTCAGTGCTATTACTATTATTAAGATATTTATATCTATAGAAAGGTATTAAAAGATGAAGTTCACCGTCAGCCAGAGCTCGCTTACACAAGCCATCGGCGTCGTTATGAAGGGTGTCGCTTCGGCATCCACCCTCCCCATCCTGTCGGGCGTGCTCGTTAAGGCCCAAGACGGCATCTTGGAATTCCAGACCTCTAACTACACCATCTCGATCCGTCATCGCATCGCGGCGCATGTCGAAGAAGAGGGCGAGATGGTTATTCCCTGTAAGATGCTCTCCAATATCACCAAGACCCTTCCCGATGCCCCGGTCACCTTTGAGCTGTCCGAGCGCCAGGTGCTGATTGGTTGCGAGAAGAGCTCTTTTAGGCTGAACACGCTCGATGCCAATGACTTCCCCGAGTTTCCGGCCTATGCCATCGAGAGTGCCGTGGAGCTGCCGACCAATGTCTTGTCCGAAATGGTCGGCCGCGTGTGGCGCGTCACCTCGACCGACAAGGCTCGCCCCATCCTGGGCGGCGTGCACATGAAGGTCGAGAACAACACCGTACGCCTGGTAGCGACCGATTCCTTCCGCTTGGCCGTGTGCGATACGCAGGTCGAGACCTCGACCCTCGAGGGCTCCTTTGAGCTCAACGTTCCGGCTGACGCCTTTAACGACGCGCTGAACATCATGGCCAGCCAAGCGACCATCATGATCGGGGCTACCGACACCCAGGTCGTCTTCGAGGCCGGCAACACCACCTACGTGTCGCGTCGCATCGAGGGCGTGTACCCCAACTACAAGCAGCTCATCCCCGATTCGTGCGTGACGAGCGTCAAGATCGATGTCGCCGCCTTTAACGCCGCCCTCAAGCGCGTGGCCGTTATCGCGAGCGCCAACCCTGCCGTCAAGTTCGAGATCGATGTCGAGAACGGGCAGATGGGCCTGTCCTCCATTTCCAATGACCAGGACCTTGCGCAGGAGACGATCGATGTCGAGGCCGAGGGCGAGTCGGGTACCATCGCCTTCAACTACCACTACATTTTCGGCTGCCTCAATGCCCTGTCCAAGGAGAAGGAGATCACGCTGGAGCTCAAGAGCTACTCGCAGGCGGGCATCTTCAAGTCCTACGACAAGATCAACTACCTGTACCTGGTCATGCCGGTCCGCATCTAGCGCTGCGCCATGACCATGTTCGCCCGCGATCTTTCCGTCGCGCACTACCGCAGCTTCGATAGCTATCGCCTTGCCCTGGACGAGGGCGTGACGATACTTGCGGGACCCAACGCGGCGGGAAAGACCAATCTCATAGAGGCGCTGCAGCTGCTGACGAGCGGCGCCTCGTTTAGGCATCCGACCGCAGCCGAGCTCGTCCATGACGGCGTGGGCTCGTGCAAGATCGAGCTGAGGCTCGAGGGCGACGGCCGCGTGCTTGATATGGGATTGAGCGCGGAGGACGGTAAGCGCTCGTTTAGCCGCAACGGCAAGAGATGCTCTGCCGCCGGTGTGCGCGGGGTTCTGCCGAGCGTGCTGTTTTGCCCCGACCATCTGGACATGGTTAAGCGAGGCGCCAGTGTGCGCCGCGCCGCCCTCGATGACTTCGGCATGCAACTGAGCGCACGCTATGCCGATCTTGCGAGCACCTATGGGCGCTGCGTGACCCAGCGTAACGCCTTGCTCAAGGAGGCCTGGTGCTGCCGCGAGATGCTCGGCGCGTGGAACGATTCGATTGCCCGTGCGGGCTCGGCCCTGCTCGTGCACCGGTTGGCTCTGCTCGACCGGCTGGCGGGCCATGTACACACTGCCTACGGGCAAGTGGCGTCAGGTGAGGCCGCCAACGTGACCTATGCGTCCACGCTGGGGGATTTGCCCCAGGTCGAGGATCGCGAAGAGCTGAAGGGTTGGGCGTACGAGCGCATGCTGGCCGCCCTTGACGAGCATACCGACGAGGAAATTCGCCGCGGCGTGACGTTGGTGGGACCGCATCGCGACGAGATCGAGTTCACCGTGGCGGGTCGCTCCGCCCGTTCATTTGCCAGCCAAGGGCAGCAGCGCACGCTGGTGCTGTCCTGGAAGGTGGCCGAGGTTGCCGTGGCTCGCGATGTCCTGGGCACCGCCCCACTGCTGCTTCTGGACGACGTGATGAGCGAGCTCGACGGCGAGCGTCGCGGCGCTTTCCTGCGGCTGATCGGCGATGATATCCAGACGGTCATAACTACGACCAACCTGGGGTACTTTACCGATGACCTGCTTGATCGAGCCAAGGTGGTGAGCATGGGTGAGACGTGCTAATTACGAGCGCGAGAGCGAAACGGTCGCCTTCAGCGGGTTTTTGAACGCAGAGCGTCAGCGCATCCTGGCGGCTGCGACCCCCGAGCGCCGTGCGCAGATGGAGGCCGCCGAGGAGTCGCGCACGGTCTATCGCGCATGGAACGCGGTGTGCTCGGGCACGCGCGAGGGGCGGCATGTGACGGGACTGCGCTACCTGCCCGAGTCCAATGAGCTGCTGGTATATCTCGACTCGCCCTCGTGGACGCAGGAAATGACGCTGTTGCGCGAGATCATCCGTGCGCGCATGGAGCGCGCCGGTGCGCATGTGGACGGCCTGGTGTTCAAAACCACCGCGCCCGGTCACACGCCGCCTGC
>CAJMBB010000010.1 GCA_905211615.1 uncultured Collinsella sp.
CCGTTGCCGCGCCCCGCAGTGCCCGCTTCCCCCGAGAACAATTATCAGTGCAGGTCACAGGAGTGGCGGTTTTGGGTGTGCTCGGCAGATCGTAAAAAGTCTACTCACTTGGAATTTTGCCCTTTGGTCGTGGGGGTTGCTGGTCCCGTTTTGGTTGTCGAGGGAGGTTGAATTGAAGCGCCCCCGCACGCTCCATGCTACAATCGCGGGCATGCCCCACAACTAGATTTGCCTTCGAAAGGAGCCTCCGTGGCGAACGCCATCGATCAGCTCACGGACCGCGTGCTCGTGCTCGGCCGCCTTACCATCGTCCGCCGCGCCATTACTGCCGTGGCGGTCACCATATCCGCCGTTCTCCAGACATTTCTGATCCAGGCGTTCATTCAGCCCGCCGACCTGCTTCCGAGCGGTCTCACCGGCGTCGCGGTCCTGCTCGATCGCGTTACCTCGCTGGGCGGCGTTCACATCGACATCTCGCTCGGCATGCTTGCGCTCAACATTCCCGTGGCGCTCCTATGCTGGAGCGGCATTAGCAAGCGCTTCGTCATCTTCTCGATGATGCAGGTCGTGCTCTCGTCGCTGTTCCTCAACGTCTTTCACTTCGCTCCATTTTTGGGCGACAAGATTATGCTCATCATTTTTGGCGGGGTGGTCTCGGGTCTGGGCGCTGCCATCGCGCTAAAGTCCGGCGCATCTACCGGTGGCACCGACTTTATCGCGCTGTGGGTCTCCAACCACACGGGCAAGACCATCTGGGGCGTTATCTTTGGTTTCAATTGCTTTATCCTGGCGATCTTTGGCTTTATGTTTGGCTGGGACAACGCGGCGTACTCCATCGTGTTCCAGTTTATTTCGACCAAGACCATCGACAGTTTCTATCGTCGCTACGACCGCGTGACGCTGCAGATCACGACGCGCAAGGCTGACGAGGTCATGACCGCCTATGTTGACCATTTTCAGCACGGCATTAGCTGCGCCGAGGTCATCGGCGGATACAGCCGCGAAAAGATGTACCTGCTGCACGCCGTTGTATCGACCTACGAGAGCCAGGACATTATCAAGCTGGTGTGCGACATTGATCCCGGCGCCGTGATCAATGTGTTCCACACGCTCAACTTTGTGGGCGGCTGGTGGGGCGGTCATGTCGACGAGCCCATGCCCACGGCCGTACCCGATCCCGACAAGCCCGCGCGTATGGCCAGCAGACAGGCGCGCCTCAGCGAGCAGGACAGCCTGCAGCAGGACGACGGCAGGTAGAGTGTTGGCATTTTGCCGGCACGGCGCAATCCTGTCCGCTTGAGCCTCCCGAAAGCCTCGCTGCTTTCGGGAGGCCTTCGTTTGCCCAGATAAAACCTACCAAAATGAAGCTGTCGCTTTTTGGTAGGGAGGGTGTATCGTTTTATCATTATGAGGTAACATGAAACTAGACGTTATATACGTATTAGTTATTTCGATATTTCGATAAGAGTGATTAGATATGCCTACACCCAAAAATGCTCCGCTTTACCAGCAGATTTATGACGAAATCAAGGATGCGATCGAGAAAGGTGTTTATGCACCCAAGGAGCGTATTCCGTCCGAGCTTGAGCTAGCCGAGCAGTACGAGGTGAGCCGCATCACGGTGCGCCGCGCCGTCGAGGAGCTGTGCTCCGATGGCTACCTGGTTAAGCAGCAGGGCCGCGGCACCTTTGTTTCCACGCCGCACATCAATCGCCAGTTCCACGCCTCGACGCTGCAGACGTTTACCGCGCTGTGTGCCAACAACGGCATGAAGGCCGGTGCACATGTGGTCGATCGCCAGATTGTGCCGGCGCGCCAAAACGAGATGGAGTTCTTTGGCCTGCAGAAGGATGCGCTGCTGCTGCATATCAAGCGCGTGCGTACGGCCGACGGCGAGCCCATCTTTGAGGAGAACATCTTTGTGCCGTTTGACGCCTACCGTGAGCTGTTGATGGCCGATCTTGAGGACAAGTCGATTTTTGCCGAGGTCGAGCGTGTTGGCGGAACGCCGATTGTCTCGGTTGGCTGCCGTACGGTCGAGGCCGTTCGAGCTAACGCCGAGCAGGCGGCCGAGCTGGGCATTGCTCCGCACGATCCGCTGCTCAACCTGCGTGCCGGCTTTACCGGTCCCGATGACGAGCCGGTTTTGATGGGTAAGCAGTACTACGTGGGATCGCGCTACGTTATGGTCATGTAAGTTACGCGGTTTTACCAAACCGCGTAACGGGCCGACGCTGCGCCTTTGGTTCCGTCGTTCTAACGAACGACGGACCGGTCGACGCTGCAAACGCCCCTAAGCGGCAATCTGACGTTCAATCGTCGGTCGCGTACCGAAGTACGCTTTCCTCCTCTTTCACGTCACCTTGCTCGCTTAGGGGCGTTTTCGCTGACTTATGCTCAACCTGCGGGGTTTCCAAGGTAGTCATTGGGGACGTTCTTAAATGACTAGGTTGGGTAAATCACTTTTCGAGTTTATTTATCTGTTTTGTTAGATATTAAGCTGCCTACCTGCTCAAAGAAATTAGCGGCATTCATCTGCTATTGAAAATAATGCTCAAAAAATCGTCCAAGAAGACGCAGTGCATTTTTTGATGCGTTGCGCGTCAAGTGATTTGGCAAGCGTTTGGTTAGATATTGGTCAGGTTGGGGGCAACCTTGCCAAAAGCTTGACGAATGCAAATCTAGACGTCAGCGAATGAACACTTTGAGCAAGCCCGGTACAAAAATCTGGGCTGATTCTCGATAATTGCCTTTAATCGTCCCTTGCCAAGCGCTGGCCTCGCGTACAATCTGCTCCGACATTCGCGCGCCGCCCGGCGCTTAAGAGGGGAGGGCCCCATGGCAAACGAGATCTGGACCATCAAGCGTTGTCTCGAGTGGACCAAGGAGTACCTGGCCGAGCGCGGCGAGGAGCACCCCCGTCTTTCTGCCGAGTGGCTGCTGTGCGCCGCCACTGGCCTGGCGCGCATTGACCTATATATGCGTATGGACGAGACGCTTAACGCGGCCCAGCTCGAGACCATGCATGCGGCCGTTGTCCGCCGCGCTAAGGGCGAGCCGCTGCAATACATCACGGGCAGCACGCAGTTTCGCATGATCGACGTCGCGTGCGCCCCCGGTGTGCTCATTCCGCGCCCCGAAACCGAGATGCTCGTCGAGGAAGTCCTCAATTATCTGGATGCCGAGGTGCTGAGCCCCGAGGCTGCTGCCCGTCAGCGTGTTGAGCTGCCTTGGAACGATGAGGTCGAGGAGGCACGCAAGGCCGAGGCCGCGCTGGCAGACGAACGGGCGACCGCCGAGCGCCGTGCCGCTAACCTGACGGCCGCCGACGAGGCGGCGCTGGGCGGCGATGTGCTGGGCAGTCGCGCCTATGCCGAGGAACTGGCCGACCGCGAGGCCGAGGAAGCCGCCGCGCAGGCAGCAGAAGCCGAAGCGGCAGAAGCAGAGGCCGTGGAAACCCCCGAGCCCGAGCTCGACGAATACGGCATCGCCATTGAGGACAACGACCAACAGACGACTCCCGCGCAAAATGCCGCCGAGGCCAACGTATCTGCCCCAGCCGAGCCCCGCACTGCCCGTGTTCTCGAGGTCGGCTGCGGCACGGGCTGCATCTCGCTCTCGCTTGCCTGGGAGCGTCGCGGCCACGTCACCTGCACTGCTACCGATATCGAGCCGCGCGCCATCGACCTTGCTACCAAAAACCGCGATGCGCTTGGCCTCACGTCCGACGAGGTCGCCTTTAGCCTCACCAACCTGGTGAGCTCCATTCCCCACGACGAGTGGGGCACCTTTGACGTACTCGTCTCCAACCCGCCCTACATCCCCACCGATGTCATGCGCTCGCTGCCGCACGAGGTCAAGGACTTTGAGCCCGACCTGGCGCTCGAAGGCGGTGCCGACGGCCTCGACATCTTCCGCCGCTTGCTCAACGCGGCGCCCTACATGTTGCGCGCCGGTGGCCTCTTTGCCTGCGAGCTCTACGAGGGCGCTCTCGACGCCGCCGCCGAGCTCTGCCGCCAAGCGGGCCTGTCGGATGTGCGCATCGTCCGCGACCTCACCGATCGTCCCCGCATCGTCCGAGCCATCGTCATCGAGCCCAAACAGCGTCAGTAATATTTATTAACTGATTTATCAAAAACTATAAAGTAGTTTATAATTAGGACGGCTGAAAGAGGTCGGCCCATGCAACCTCCTACCTTTCGGGAAATCATTGCCCTGCTCAAACACGATGGATTCGTGAAAGTCGCGCAGGTCGGCAGCCATGCTAAGTATGTTTCTGGTGATCGCGTTGTGACCGTAAATGGCTCTGGTGGCAATCGGCCGAAGAAGGGGACATGGGCAAGCATTCGCCGGCAAGCTGGTTGGTAGCCGAAGGGGTCATAATGAAACAACGATTTACCTATGACTGCGTTCTCATAAAAGAAGACGACGGTTACTGTGCCAGCTTCCCGCAGGTCCCCGGGGCCTTTGCCGATGGCGATACGCGCGAAGAAGCAATAGCTCATGCCATCGAGGCGCTGATGGCGTTTTTGGCCGACGATCTTAACAATGGTCGGGCTCCGGCTGGGTACGAGCGTTCGGCCGAGGTCGTGGCCCTTTCAGTCGAAATCGACCACGAGGACGCTCGGGAAGCGGCGTGTCGAACGTTTAAGGACGCGGCGGCGGACCTCAGGGTTTCCGCACCGCGAATCACTGCGCTGGTCAAAGCCGGCAAACTCGATGTTGAGCTTGTCGACGGCCGTCGGATGATTACGATCGACAGCATCGAGCGTTACGCCGCTCAGGAACGCCATGCCGGCAGGCCAAAGAAGTTCGTCGCAGTCCAATAACCCCTCGTTGCCTACTGATCTCGGGCTTCACTTCTGCAAAAAAGACCCTTCGAGCCTATTTCCGCTCTTGCAATATACCGTAAAACTTCTACTATAGAAGGAGAAAGGTATGTCAAATCAGCCGCATCGATACCGCATTGTGCTCGATTACATCGAGCCTTGGCTCGATGAGCAGGATGAGTCTACGTTGCGACAGATTTACGCAGACCTTTTGGTACTTGAGAAAGAAGGTCCTAGCCTTGGTCGTCCGCTGGTTGACCGCGTGAAGGGCTCGAAATTGCATCATTTAAAGGAACTAAGGGTGACGTCGTGCGGACCGTCGGTGATTCGTATCCTTTTTGCCTTTGACCCCAAACGTCAGGCAGTGTTGCTGTTGGCGGGTGATAAGTCGCGAGCGGGATCGTCAAGGGCAAAATGGAACGGTTGGTATGCGATCAACATTCCAAGGGCCGAGCAAATATACCGTCGCCACGTAAGGAGGCTCGATCGAGATGGAACTGCATGAGTATATGGAATCTCGCGGGATAGCGCGTGAATCTATTGCCGCCGAGCAGGAGAGGACTCGCGATCGTATCGAAGCCTATAAGCTTGCTCAGATTCGCAGGTTAAAAGATCTAACACAGGCGTCGGTCGCCCAGTCGATGGGCGTTTCTCAAAAACGTGTATCCGAGCTCGAGCGTGGGGAGTTGGGTTCGATGAGGCTCGACACGCTGAGCAGGTACGCAGAAAGTCTCGGCGGAAAGCTTGTCGCAAGCATCGAGTTTCCCGATCGTACCGTTACGCTTGCTCGCTAAAAATCTGCAATAACCCCCTCACTTTCACCGACTACTACGGCCGCTCACCAAACCAACATGCGCTCTGGGCAAATAGGTTGAACGTTTCGTGCGAGAATGCCCCACAGTAAACAAACTTGCACCAGAGCGTAAGGGGCTGGCATGCACATGCAGACGGTCTATCGGGTATACGAGGGAGCGCGCGAGCCGCATCGGCTTGCCGTCGAGCGCACGGCCGAGGTGCTCGGTCGCGGCGGTCTGGCGCTGATCCCGACCGAGACGGTCTACGGTGTCGCCGTGGCGGCTAATGCCTTCTCGGATGCAATTCCTCAAGATACAAGTGGGCCCAAGCCGTGGCCGCGCGACCCGCAGACTGCCGTCAACGGTGCCGCGGTCCCCGCACTCGGTACCGGCTATCGCCGCATCTTTACCCTTAAGCAGCGCGAACTCACGCAAACTGTCGCCTGGCTGGTCGATGATGCCAAGGCCCTTGACCGCTACGGTGTGGATATCCCCAACGAGGCCCGTGTGCTCGCTCGAAGATGTTGGCCGGGTGCGTTGACCATCGTGGTCAAGGCAGCCCCCTGCGTGCCGACCTTTATGCGTGCTGCCGACGACACCGTGGCCCTGCGCGCTTCGGCCTCTCCCGTGGTCCAAGCGCTCATCCGCGCCTGCGGTAGTCCCCTTGCCTGCACGAGCGCCAACACACACGGCGCGCCCTCGCCGGCAAGCTTTGCCGCCGTCGAAGGTCGCATCCTGGAGGGGGTCGATGTTGCCGTCGACGCCGGCGAGACCCCGTGTCGCGACGCCTCGACCATCGTGTCGTTCCAGCACGGCGGGCTCCAGATCCTGCGCCAAGGCGCACTTCCCGCATCAGAGATCGAACGGGTCCTGTCCGACCCGATGCAATAGAAAGGTGTAAGCGATGTCGTTGAATCTGGGCAGCCTGGGCATGGAAGATGCCTCGTTTAACTTTGGCGGTTCCTACATCATGGCGCTCGACTGCGGCACCACCTCGGTACTTGCGACCATCGTCGACGAGTACGGCTGCATCGTCGCGCAGGCACGTCGTAGCGTCAAAACCAGCTTCCCGCGTCCCGGTTGGATAGAGCAAGACCCCATGGAGGTGCTTGCCAGCCAGATCGGCGTGATGATGGAGGTCCAGTTTAAGAGCGGCATCCATTCTGACCGCATCGCCGCCATCGGTATCTCCAACCAGCGCGAGACCACGGTGGTGTGGGACCGCATAAGCGGCCAACCCATCTATAACGCCATCGTGTGGCAATGCCGTCGCACCGCACCTCTGATCGACGAGCTGGTCGAGCGGGGCGCAGAAGAGCTGGTGCGCTCCCGCACGGGACTCACACTCGATCCGTATTTCTCGGCTTCCAAGGTGCAGTGGATCCTCGACAACGTCGACGGTGCGCGTGAGAGCGCGGCGGCGGGCGACCTCATGTTCGGCACCATCGACACCTGGCTCATCTACAACCTCACCGGCAGTCAGGTCTTTGCCACCGACTACACCAATGCCAGCCGCACGGCGCTCTTTAATATCCATACGCTCGATTGGGACGACGACCTGCTGGCGCTCTTTGACGTTCCACGTTCCATGATGCCCGAGGTTCGTTGGAGCTCGGGCGACTACGGCCGCGTCGCGAGCGACATCATGACCAACATGCCGCCCATCATGGGCGTGGCGGGCGATCAGCAGGCGTCGCTGTTCGGCCACTGCTGCTTCCATCCCGGCCAGACCAAAAACACCTATGGCACGGGTTGCTTTATGCTCATGAACACCGGCGACGAGGTCGTCGAATCCAAGAACGGTCTGGTCTCCACGATCGGTATCGCCGCGGACGGCAAGATCAGCTATGCGCTCGAGGGTTCTATCTTTGCCGCCGGTTCCACCATGAACTGGCTGCGCAACAACATGGGCATCATCTCGAGTGTGAGCGAGTCCGCGCAACTCGCCGCTTCGATCAACGACAACGAGGGCTGCTACTTCGTCCCCGCCTTCGCTGGCCTGGGCGCTCCCTGGTGGGACCCGCATGCCCGCGGTATCGTGTGCGGTCTGACCGGTGCCTCGAGTCGCGCGACCATTGTGCGTGCGGCCTGCGAGTCCATGGCCTACCAGAGTTATGACGTGCTGCGCGCCATGGAGCAGGACGTGGGACTTTCGATTGAGCGCCTGTCCGTCGATGGCGGCGCCTCGCGCAACGAGTTCATCATGCAATTCCAGGCCGACCTGCTGGATATCCCCGTGCTGCAATGCGAGACGGTGGAGACCACGGCAATTGGTGCCGCGTACTTGGCGGGTCTTGCCGTCGGCTATTGGGAAGACCTGGAGGAGCTGGAGCAAAATGCCCAGATCGTTAGGACCTTCCTTCCCCATATGTCCGCCGAGCGTCGCGAGCAAAACCTTGCGGGCTGGCGTGATGCAGTCAAGCGCTCGCTCAGTACCGCACAGTAGGGCTGCGATGGGCTGCTCGATACAACAAACCGCCAAACTTATGCATGGCGTGCGGCGGCAACATTGCTGCGCGCCTTGTCAGCAAGGCCGTTTTGCGGCCGCAACGAAAGGGGCAATCAACCCATGACCGTCACCTACGATGCGTCCCGTGTGACGCTTGTCGATCATCCGCTCGTCCAGCACAAGCTGTCGATCCTGCGCGACAAAAACACCGGCACCAACCAGTTCCGCCAGCTCGTGCGCGAACTCGCGCTTTTTGACGGCTACGAGGCCATGCGCGACCTGCCTATGGAAGACGTCGAGGTCGAGACCCCCATCACTACCGCCACGTTCAAACAGCTCGCCGGCAAGAAACTCGCCATCGTGCCCATTCTGCGTGCGGGCCTTGGCATGGTCGACGGCATTCTCGACCTGGTGCCCTCCGCTCGCGTAGGCCACATCGGTATGGAACGCGACGAGGTTACCCATGAGCCGCATGAGTATTACTGCAAGATGCCCAAGGATATCGACCAGCGCATCTGCCTGGTTGTCGACCCCATGCTCGCCACGGGCGGTTCGGCCGAGATGGCCATCAGCTACCTGCGCGAGCGCGGTGTCAAGGACATCCGCATGCTGTGCATCGTCGCTGCCCCCGAGGGCCTCAAGTCGCTGACCGAGAAGGACCCAGATGTGCATATCTATACCTGCGCTATCGATGACCATCTCAACGAGGCTGCCTACATCGTTCCCGGCCTGGGCGACGCCGGCGATCGCATCTACGGCACGCTCTAGTCGCTGGGCTAAGACGGCCGCGGCTGCAAATAGGAAGAAATGGTGCGCGCGGGCAAGTAGAAGACGCCTGTGCGCACCTTTAGTTAATGGACGTTTTGCCCTGCAGGGTTCGAGAAAAACGTATTACCGTACCTGCGGCATAAAGAAGGTCTTAAGAAAACGAACAGGTGCGTATTAACCGATGCTTTTTCGGTTGTACTTTAGCGATTGGCTCGTACAATAGTCACCAATGTTTGGCGGGAACTGTTCTGTGAGGCGTTAAAAAAGGAAAGTGAGGACGCCAATGTTTCAGATAGCCGATCTGCTCGCTATCGTTGCAGGCGCCATCGCGGGCGCGGTCGCCTTTCTTCCTTTTGTCTTTACGCTCAAGCCGGTTCTTGACGATAAGCAGAATGCGGACATGCTCAAGGGTATGGTGAGTCTGGCGGTCTCGGCGATCGCCCTGCTCGTCTTTACCTTGGTTGTGTTTGTGTTGTTCGGAGAGGCATTTCGCATGTTCCTCCTGGGCGAGGCGATCGGCTTTGTGGCCTTTATGGCCGCCTGCACGGTTCGTGTCGCCAAGGCGTTGCGAGATCCTCATGAGGTCGAAAGGTAAGTCGTGGAAATTTTTGAAAAGCTGCCTGATGAGATTAATCATCTGGTCAGCGAGTTCAGCTCCACCCCTGTCGTGGGCGATCTGAGCTGCGGCATCACGCAGTACTCGTTTTGGCTGATCGTCTCCACGATCGTGCTCCTGATCGTCCTGGCCGTGTTCAAGAAGAAGCAGACCCTGGTTCCCAAGGGCTTCTTCGTCAACGGTTTCGAGTACATCATCGAGTACGTCGAGAACGATATCGGCAAGGGCGTCGTGGGTGAGAACTGGAAGAAGCACTTCCCGTTCCTGTGCTCGCTTTTCCTGTTCATCCTGATCAACAACATGATCGGCCTGATCCCGGGAATGAAGCCCGGCACCGGCGCAATCGGCTCCACCGCCGCGCTCGCCATCTTCGCCTTCGTGTACTTCATCTACTACGGATGCAAGGCTCACGGCGTGATTGGCTACATCAAGAGCCTCGCCCCGCAGGGCGTGAGCTTCCCGATGAACGTGCTCGTGTGGGTCGTCGAGCTCTTCTCGACCTTCCTGCGCCTCATCACGCTCGCCGTCCGTCTGTTCTGCAACATGTTCGCAGGACACGTGGTCATGGGCTCGTTCGCCATCATGGCGAGCATGTTCATGCAGCCGCTGCTTCAGCAGGTTTCCGCGGCCCACGCCGTCGGCGCCCTGCCTTCGCTGGCCTGGCTTGCCATCCTCATCCTGATCTATGCGATCGAGCTTGTGGTCGGCGCCATCCAGGCTTACGTCTTCACGGTCCTTACCGCCGTGTATGTCTCCGAGGCAGAGGAGGTCGCGGAGGAGGAGTAGTCTTCCGTTCGCGCCTTAAAGGTAAGGCAATTCGTTAAACCGCCGGTGCCCGTACCCATGGAGCCCGGCAGTTATAAAAAGGTTATCCTGCGTGAAATAAGACACGCACGACAAAGGAGGAATCGTGGGAGTTATCGGTTACGGTCTCGGTGTTATCGGCGCTGGTCTTGCTATCGGCCTGTCTGCTCTGGGTGCTACGGGTGCTATGGCCCGTCAGCCTGAGGTCCAGGGCCGCGTGTTCACCGTCTTCATCATGGGCTCCGCCTTCGGCGAGGCTCTGGCTCTGATCGGCTTCGTTGTCGCGCTGATCGTTAAATAGCACGGAGCGTCAAGTATGAATCTTTCATCCCAGAAGAGCGCGATCGCACTCTCCGCGTCCGCGGCCGCGCTGCTCATGCCGGTTTCCGCGTTCGCCGAGGACGGCGCTGCCGGTGCGGACATCCTCATCCCTAAGATGGCGGAGTTCATCCCGGCGCTTATCGCCTTCCTGATTATCTGGATCGTGCTGGCCAAGGTCGCCCTGCCGGGCATCATGAAAACCATGGAGGAGCGCGGCAAGAAGATCGAGGAGAGCCTTGACGAGGCCGAGAAGACCAAGCAGGAGGCTATCGCCAAGCGCGCTGAGTCCGACTCGATCGTCACCGACGCCCGTCGTCAGGCTGCCGACATCGTTCTCGAGGCCCGTAAGGACGCCGAGTCCGAGCGCGCCCGTATCATCGAGGCTGCTCACAAGGAGGCCGAGGAGATTATCGCCAAGGCCCATACGACCGTCGAGGACGAGCGCAAGTCCATCTACGCCGGTGCCGCGAGCTCCATCGCCGACCTGTCCGTTGCCGTCGCCACCAAGATCGTGGGCGAGGCACTCGAGGACGAGGCCGAGCAGAAGAAGCTCATCGAGCGCTACATCCAGGAAGCAGGTAGCCTGAATGCCGACTAGCCGCTATCAGGACAAGGTGCTCGAGACCTACGCGCGCTCCCTTCTGGAAGCCGCTAAGGCCGAGAACCATGTGTTCGAGGACCTCGAGATGATCGAGCGCCTGGCTAGCGCCAGCCCCGAGATCATTGCCGTGCTCGACACCATGTCCAAGCGCGACCAGCTCGACCTTCTTCCCAAGGTGGCAGCTGCCTTTAAGTATGTTGCCGAGGAAGACGAGGATGTAGTGGGCGTGACCGTCACCACGGCGATCCCGCTCGACGACGAGCTGCGTCAAACCATCACTAAGAAATGCGAGCAGGACTTCGGCCGCAAGGTATTCCTTATCGAGCAGGTCGACCCGTCTATCGTGGGCGGCCTGGTTCTCGAGGCCCGCGGCGAGCGTCGTGACATTTCCGTCAAGACGCAGCTGCGCATCGCGCAGGAGACTCTCGCAAACTCTGCTAATTCGTACGGAGGTGAAGCCTAATGTCCGAAACCCTCAATGCCCAGGATATCGCCAAGAAACTGCAGGAGCAGCTCACGAGCCTCTCCGCGACGGTCGATACGCATGAGGTTTCAACGGTCGACGAGGTAGGCGACGGCATCGCGCGCGTCTCCGGCCTCAAGAGCGCCATGGCAGGCGAGCTTCTGGAGTTCAAGAGCTCCGATACCGGTGAGACCGTCTTCGGCCTTGCCCAGAACCTTGACCGTGACGAGGTCGGCGCCGTTCTGTTCGGTGCCGTCGACTCCATCAAGGAAGGCGACGAGTGCCGCACCACTGGCCGCATTATGGATATCCCCGTGAGCCGCGCCATGCTCGGCCGCGTCGTCAATCCGCTCGGCCAGCCCATCGACGGTTTGGGTGACATCGTCGCCACGCACCGTCGTCCTATCGAGTTCAAGGCCCCCGGCGTCATCGACCGTACCCCGGTGTGCGAGCCGGTTCAGACCGGCCTGTTGGCCATCGACTCCATGGTGCCTATCGGCCGTGGTCAGCGTGAGCTCATCATCGGCGACCGTAAGACCGGTAAGACCGCCATTGCCATCGACGCTATCCTCAATCAGCGCGGCAAGGGCATGGTCTGCATCTATGTTGCCATCGGCCAGAAGGCCTCCACGGTTGCCAACATCCGCGAGACCCTCGCTCAGCACGGTGCGCTCGACTACACCATCATCGTTTCGGCCACCGCTGCCGATTCCGCCCCTATGCAGTACATCGCGCCTATGGCCGGTGCCGCTATCGGCGAGTTCTTCATGTACAACGGCGAGGACGGCAAGCCCGCCAGCGAGACCAACCCCGGCGGCCACGTGCTCGTCATCTACGACGACCTGTCCAAGCAGGCCGTGGCCTACCGTCAGATGTCGCTGACGCTGCATCGTCCGCCCGGACGCGAGGCCTATCCTGGCGACATTTTCTACCTGCACTCTCGTCTGCTCGAGCGTGCCGTCAAGATGTCCAAGAAGAATGGCTACGGCTCCATGACGGCTCTGCCGATCATCGAGACCCAGGACGGCGACGTCTCGGCCTACATTCCGACCAACGTCATTTCCATTACCGATGGTCAGATCTACCTGCAGTCCGAGCTCTTCTTCCAGGGTCAGCGCCCGGCAGTCGACGTGGGTATCTCCGTGTCCCGCGTCGGTGGCGATGCACAGACCAAGGCCATGAAGCAGGTCGCCGGCAACCTCCGTCTGGACCTCGCTTCATACCAGGAGCTCGCCGGCTTTACGCAGTTCGGCTCCGACCTCGACGAGGCTACTCAGAAGCAGCTGACCCATGGTGCTCGCATGACCGAGCTCCTGAAGCAGCCGCGCTACAAGCCGTTTGAGGTTGGCGAGCAGATCGTCACGCTGTTCGCTGGCAACGAGGGCTTCCTGGATGACCTGGAGATTGCCGATGTGCTGCCTTTCCGTGCCGAGCTCATCGAGTACATGGACAATGGCTTTGGCTCGCTGCTCGACAAGGTTCGCGCCAAGAAGATCGATGATGACACCAAGGCTGAGCTCTTGCGCGTCATCGGCGACTTCAAGCAGCAGTTCATGGCCAAGCACCATTCGGATGTTTCTGGATCAGAGGAGAACTAAGCCCCATGGCCAACCTTCGCGACATTAAGAAGCGAATCTCCTCGGTTACCACGACCAAGCAGATCACGCGCACGATGGAGATGGTCTCTACGGCCAAGATCCGTCGTGCCCTCGATCGCTCCAAGCAGGCCGAGCCCTATAAGGAGGCGCTGACCGACGTCATGTTGACGGTCGCCGGCGACGCCTCCTGTTCGGGCACCGATCCCATGCTGCAGAAGCATGAGAGCGTCAAGCATGGCCTGATTGTCGTTATTGCCTCGGACCGCGGCCTTGCCGGCGGTTTCAATACGACGGTGGAGCGTACGGCCGAAAAGCTCGCTGCTTCTTGGGCGAACGACGGCATCGAGTGCGAGATCATCGCGTGTGGGCGCAAACCGGCCACGTATTTCCGTGACCGCGCAAACGTCGTCATGCACTTTGAGGGTAACTCCTCTGAGCCCGATTTCAATCAGGCCCGCATGATCTCCTCTCATATCTGTGATGCGTATCGTGCCGGTGAGCTTGACCGTGTCGAGCTTGTCTACCACCACGCCAAGAACCGCGTGGATCAGGAGCTTCGCGTCGAGCATCTGTTGCCGCTCGACCCCGAGATGATCGCTATGGCCCACGGTCCGCGTAAGAACGAGACCGACGCCCCTAAGCGCATCTCGTCCACGTTCGAGTTCGTGCCCTCTCCCGAGCATGTTCTCGGCAAGCTTGTGCCGTCTTATATCCTGACGGTCATCTACCAGGCCCTGATCGATTCGGCGGCTGCCGAGCAGGGTGCACGCCGCAAGGCTATGCACTCCGCGACGGAAAACGCCACCGCGATCATCTCGACCCTTACCCGCACGTATAGTCGCGTGCGCCAGGCTTCGATCACGACCGAGATTAACGAGATCGTCGGCGGAGCCTCAGCATTGGAGGAACAGTAATGGCTAATAACACCGTAAAGCTTGCGGTCGAGGAAGCCACCAAGAAGACGACTGCCGGTGATGGTCGCATCGTGCGAATCATCGGCCCTGTCGTCGACGTCAAGTTTGACGGCGCGGTGCCCCCGATCTACAACGCGCTCACGGTCGAGGCCGAGACCCCGATCGGTCATCTGAGCACGATCCTCGAGGTCGAGAGCCAGCTTCCGGGCGGCGTCGTCCGCACGGTCGCCATGTCCTCGACCGACGGCCTGCAGCGCGGCCTCATCGCCACCGATACCGGTGAGCCCATGAAGATGCCTGTTGGCCCCGAGACGCTCGGCCGTATTTGGAACGTCATGGGCAAGCCCGTCGACGGCAAGCCCATGCCCGAGGTGGAGGAGTTCTACCCCATCCACCATGCAGCGCCCCGTTTCGACGAGCTCACCACCAAGACCGAGATCTTCGAGACCGGCATCAAGGCCGTCGACCTGCTTGAGCCCTACATCCGTGGCGGCAAGACGGGCCTGTTCGGCGGCGCCGGCGTCGGCAAGACCGTTCTGATTCAGGAGCTCATCAACAACCTCGCCCAGGAGCACGGCGGCACCTCGGTGTTCACCGGCGTCGGCGAGCGTACCCGCGAGGGCACCGACCTGTTCCTCGAGATGAGCGAGTCTGGCGTTATCGACAAGACCTGCTTGGTCTATGGTCAGATGAACGAGCCGCCCGGAGCGCGTCTGCGCATCGGTCTGGCCGGCCTTACCACCGCTGAGTACTTCCGCGATCGCGGCCAGGACGTTCTGCTGTTCATCGACAACATCTTCCGCTTCTCCCAGGCAGGTTCCGAGGTTTCCGCATTGCTGGGCCGTATGCCGTCCGCCGTTGGTTACCAGCCCACGCTGGCAACCGAGATGGGCGACCTCCAGGAGCGCATTACCTCGACCAAGACGGGCTCCATTACCTCCGTCCAGGCTGTCTACGTCCCCGCCGACGACCTGACCGACCCGGCGCCTGCCACGACGTTTACGCACCTCGACGCAACCACGGTTCTTTCGCGTAGCATTTCGTCGCTCGGCCTGTTCCCGGCTATCGATCCGCTCGCATCTTCCTCCGACGCTCTCGATCCCTCGATCGTCGGCGAGGAGCACTACCGTGTCGCCGTCAAGGTCCAGGAGCTCCTGCAGGAGTACTCCGACCTTCAGGACATCATCGCCATTCTGGGTATGGACGAGCTGTCCGAGGAGCAGCGCCTTACGGTCAACCGTGCCCGTAAGATTCAGCAGTTCCTCTCGCAGTCCTTCCACGTCGCCGAGAAGTTCACCGGCAACCCCGGTGTCTACGTCCGCGTCGAGGATACCGTCCGCTCCTTCGCCGAGATTGTCGACGGCAAGGCCGATGACCTGCCCGAGCAGGCTTTCCGCTATGCTTCCACGATTGAGGACGTGCGCGAGCGCGCCCGCAAGATGGGGGAGAAGTAGGTTATGCGTATCCGCATCGTGTGCCCCGTGAGCTGCGCCTATGAGGGCGACGCTGCGTTTGTGTCGATTCCGTCCACGGATGGCGAGTTTGGCGTTCTGCCTGCTCACTCCAGCGAGATCTGCACGATCGACCGCGGTTACGTTCGCGTTTCCGATAAGGCCATGGGCGCTGTCGACCACACGTTTGCCGTGGCCGGCGGCTATGCCCAGGTTGCGGACGATGTCGTGACCGTTCTCGCCGAGCGCGCTTGCGATTTGGCGACCGTCGATGCCGACAAGCTTAAAGCTGATATTCAAGGTTTTGAAGAGAAGCTGGGTAATTTGTCGGAGGATGATGCACGCCGCGCCTACCTCTATAATGAAATCGCATGGTGTAAGCTCAAGCTTGCCCAATAGTCAAACGATTTTGCGTTCGACCATTTGCGAACACATCATGCCCGGGATGGCCCAGCCACCCCGGGCATGCTTTTTGAAAGGGTAGACCTTGGATATTATACGCGTTGAGGGTGGCCACGCCATCGGAGGCTCCGTGCCCGTCTCGGGTGCCAAGAACTCCGCGCTCAAACTCATGGCGGCAACGCTTCTGGCGCCGGGCAAGACGACGCTACAGAACGTGCCCGATATTTCCGATGTCCACGTGATGGGCAAGGTGCTCAAGGGCATGGGCGCTACGATCGATGTTCTCGACGAGCACACGCTCGAGATTGATACCTCTCAGGTCGATTCTTGGGAGGCCCCCTACGAGCTCGTTGCCAAGATGCGTGCTTCCACCGCCGTCATGGGACCCCTGCTGGGTCGCTTCCATCGCGCCAAGATTGCCATGCCGGGCGGCTGCAACCTGGGTGCTCGCAAGATCGATATGCACATTCTGGGTCTCGAGGCCCTGGGCGTTGAGTTTGATACCGCCCACGGTTACATCAACGCCAATGCGCCCCAAGGCCTGCGCGGTACCACCGTCACGCTCGAGTTCGCCAGCGTCGGTGCGACCGAGAACCTCATCATGGCCTCTGTGCGCGCACAGGGCACCACGGTTATCGACAATGCCGCCCGCGAGCCCGAGATTGTCGATCTCGCCAACATGCTCAACGAGATGGGCGCCAAGATTGTTGGCGCCGGCACGCCCGTCGTGACTATCGAAGGCGTGGAAGAGCTCCATCCTGTTACCCATCGCGTAGTAGGCGACCGCATCGAGGCCGGTACCTTTATCGTTGCCGGTGCGTTGATGGCCGACGATCGCGGTGTCGATGTCACGGGCTTTTGCCCCATTCACTTGGGCATGGTGCTCAAGAAGATGGAGCTCATGGGTATCGATTGCGAGCGCGTCGAGGATGGTGTCCATGTGAACCGTGCCGAGCGTATCAAGCCGGTCGACATCCAGACGCTTCCGTTCCCCGGCTTCCCGACGGACATGCAGGCGCAGATTATGGTACTCTCCGCCCTTGCCGACGGCAGTTCCGTTATTACCGAGAACATCTTCGAGAATCGCTTTATGTTTGCCTCTGAGCTGGTGCGCATGGGTGCCGACATTCGTATCGAGAGTCATCATGCCATGATTCATGGCGTCAAGGGCTTCTCGGGCGCACAGGTTACCTCGCCCGATCTGCGTGGCGGAGCGGCCCTCGTCGTAGCGGGCTTGATCGCCGACGGGACGACCGAGGTTTCGGCTATCCATCACATCAAGCGCGGCTACGAGCAGTTTGTCGAAAAGCTGCAGGCGCTCGGCGCGCATGTCGAGCATGCTACCGTCCCCGATCCCGTCATCTACTAATACAGGTTGCCTATGTTTAATAAAAAGCCCCTCGCGGATACCACCGCCCGAAGACCCTCAACTGGTGCGCAGGCCAAGATCTACAGTCGCGATAACGTGGCTCGCTATTCCGAGCGCGCTCGTCAACGTCGTCGTAGCCACACGATTCGTCACGTCGCGCTCATTGTCGTGCTTGGCGTGCTGCTGAGTGCCACTACCGCTGCCGGCCTGTGGTTTGCCACCATTATGGGCAAGCTCGGCGATTCTAATGTCATTACCGACAATCTGCGTCGGGTTCTGGTTGACACCGATGAGGCAAAGGATCCGTTCTATGTGCTGCTTCTTGGCACCGACGGCCGTCCGGGCGAGGATACGTATCGTGCGGACTCGATTATCTTGGCACGTATCGACCCCACGCAAAAGCAGGCGACGCTCATTTCCGTTCCGCGCGACACCAAGGTCGAGTACAAGGGCGAGACCATGAAGATCAACGCCTGCCATACCGTTGGCGGCGCCGAGGCCATGGTCGAGGCGGTCAACGAGCTGTGCGGTGTTCAGATTTCCCACTATGCCGAGGTCAGCTTCGACGGTATGCAGGCGCTGATTGATTCGGTTGGCGGTATCGACATTAACGCAACCGATGATGTTGACGACCCCGAGCACCTGGATATTAAGATTACCGCTGGCCAGCAGCATATGGACGGTGCCACCGCCCTTACCTATGCCCGCTGCCGCTACACCTATGCCGACGGCGATTACACGCGCATGCGCCACCAGCGTCAGGTGCTTGGCGCCCTTGCCAACCAGATTCTCAATAACTTCGATGCCACGAAGATCTTTGGCCTGGTTAATTCGCTGTCCGATATGCTCGTGACCGATATGAGCGTTCAGGATATCGTGGCTACGGTCAATGCCATGCGCGGTATGGATGTCGACGGCATCTACTCGGCCAACCTGCCCTCGTATGCCGACGACAGCACCATGATCGACGGTGTGAGCTACGTCTTTGTCTACGAGGACGAGCTCAAGGAAATGATGGAGCGCGTCGATGCCGGCAAGGATCCCAAGGGTCCCAACACCATGGGTCTTTCCGACGGTTCCAGCTCTACGATCGGCGGCCTGAACAACAACACGTCTGACGACTACGCAAACGGTACCGCAACCTCATCGGTCAGCTCTGACGATTCCGATGACTCAAGCGATTCGAGCGATTCGGACTACTACGAAGAGCCCACCGGCGACGGCAACGGCTACGAAGCTAACTACTAGGGTTACGCGGGCTTACCAGCCCGCGTAACCAGTTGACGCTGCAAACCCGCCAGAGCGGCAATCTGCCTTTCAACTTCGGCGGCATGATCAAAAAAGTTACGGCGTTTTACCAAACGCCGTAACGGCTCGACGCTGCGCGCCGCCCAAGGCGGCAATTTGTCATTCAAAAGGCAGGGCATGACCAGAAGGTCAATGCCCTGCCTTTTTCATGCCAACTTGTTCGCCTTGGACGTCGCTCGCTGACGTTGGCTCAACCTGCGGTGCTGACTACTCCCCTTGCACCAAAAACCGCCCCGTTCTCGGTTTTGAGGACGGGGCGGTTTTGCTTACCTAGATTGTTCGAGTTCCCTATGCAAAGCGGGCGACGAGCTCCTGGAGCACGTCGGTCATCTTGACGAGCGAGCTGACCGGGACGAACTCGTTGACGCCGTGGTAGCAATAGCCGCCGGTGGAAAGGTTGGGGCAGGGCAGACCGCGGAACGACAGCTGGGCGCCGTCGGTGCCGCCACGAATCGGCAGCACTTGGGGCTCAACGCCGCAGGCAAGGTAGGCTTCCTTGGCAACATCAATAAGCTCGGGATAGTCACGAACGATCTCGGCCATATTTCGATACTGTTGCTTAATCTCGACCGTCACGCGCTCCTCACCCAGACGCTGGTTGAGCATCGAGGCGGCGGCATCAATAAGGTCGAGTTTCTGCTGGAACTTGGCGGCGTCATGGTCGCGGACGATATAGCGTGCTGTGGCGTGATCGACGGTCGCAGATACACCCTCAAGGTGATAAAAGCCCTCGTAGCCTTCCGTATACTCCGGGCGCTGCACGTAGGGGAGCAACGCGTTGAAGTCGCAGAATAGATTGCCTGCGTTGACCATACGGCCCTTGGCGTCGCCCGGGTGGATGGACTGGCCCTCAAAGCGGACGGTCGCCTCGGCGGCGTTAAAACACTCCCACTCCAGCTCGCCGATGGGGCCGCCGTCGACCGTGTAGGCGTACTTGCAGCCAAAGGTGTCGATATCCAACAGCTCGGCTCCGTGGCCGATCTCCTCGTCAGGGCAGAAGCAAATGCCGAGTGCGGGATGGGGCAGAGAAGGGTCCTGAGCGATACGCGCGACAAGCGACATGATCTCGGCGACGCCTGCCTTGTCGTCCGCGCCCAGCAGCGTGGTGCCATCGCTGCAGACCAGGTCCTCACCCGCGAGGTCGTTCAGGGCAGGAAGCTTGGCGGTACTCATGGCAACGGGCTTACCGTCAACCGTGCCGCAGACCAGGTCGCCGCCTTCGTAGTGTACGATGTGCGGCTTCACGCCGGCACCCGGTGCAACTTCGGTGGTGTCGAGATGGGCGATCAGGCCCAGGGCGGGCTTGTCCTCAGCGCCCGCACTTGCGGGGATATGCGCGCAGACATAGGCGTGCTCGGTCACGTGGGCATCTTCCGCACCAAGCTCGCGCAGCTCTTCAGCCAGCACGTTGGCAAGGTCAAACTGAACGGCGCTCGAGGGTACCTGGTCGCAGTTTGCATCCTCGGACTGCGTGTTGATCTGGACGTAGCGCAAAAAGCGCTCGAGGACATCGGGGTTCGTGGTGGTGTTTTCCATAAAGACCGCTCCAATCTTGGTCGTCGTGTGCAACAAGAACTCTAGCACGGTATGCCACGGCATACCGCGACGCTTGGATGGGGTAGAATCAGCCATTGAATGCAGAAGGGACGGAAGATCATGGATACGACAAATAGCTCGCGCGAACTACATCTGACGGTGGCGAACGAAGACTACTTGGAGTGCATGGTTCGCATTGAAAGCGAAGAGGGGGAAACCAACGGCGTGCGATCGGTCGACATCGCGCAGCGCCTTGGCGTCTCCAAGGCATCGGTCAATAAAGCGGTTTCGGCGCTCAAGGCATCCGAACTTGTCGAGCAATCGCACTACGGCAAGGTAGTCCTGACCGATCGCGGCCGCGAGGTTGGTACGGCTATCTGGTACCGTCATCGCCTCATCCGCACATTTTTGGTTCAGGAGCTCGGTGTCGAATTTGAGCGAGCCGATTCCGAGGCCTGCATGATGGAGCATGCGCTATCCGAGGACACGATGAGCCGCTGGCTCGGCTATCTCGAAAAGCAGGGAATCAGCGTCGAGGAATAGCGGGATATATATGGATACTAGTTATTACAACCGCTTTGGTGCCGAGGAACTTACGCGCCGCTTGTCGAGCGAGACCTTGTTGGCGCAGGGCCCCATGGGCAGTGTCTTGTTGAGTGAGTACGATGCCGCCGACATTCCACCGGCGTTTTGGAATCTGGCAGAGCCGCAGACCGTTTCTCGTATCCATCGCTTGTATGTCGCCGCCGGCGCGCAGGTGCTCATTACCAACACCTTTCAGGCATCAAGCTATGCCCTCAAACACGACCAGATTGCGCCGTCCGTGGCGGAGGTCAATCGCGGGGCCGTCGACGATGCCCGCCAGGCGCACCCTCAGCTGCTGCTGGGCTCGATGGGCCCGATCGGTATTGAGTGGTTTGCCGAGGACTCTGCCGAGTATCGTGAAATCCGAGGCATTGCGCGCGAACAGGCGCACGCCTTGCTCAATGCCGGCGTTGACGGTCTGCTGATCGAGACGGTGACGTCTATCCGTAATTTGCAGCCCATGCTTGCCGGCGCTCGAGATGCCGCCGACGGCATGCCTGTTCTGGTGAGTTTTGTCGTTGACGATAAAGGCGACCTGTTGGGCGATGGCCTCAACATCGAGGCAGCCGTTTTGTACGCCGAAAAACACGGCGCAAACTCGGTTGGTGTTAATTGCTGTTCGCTTGCGGCCGCGAACGCGGCGGTGCCCAGGATGGTTGCATCGGCGACTACTCCCGTCACGGTGCGTCCCAATGTGGGCGATCCGGTCCAGACTCAGGATGGCCCCGTATGGCACGAGAACCCCGAAGCTTTCGCGCGCGCATGCATCGAATGGAGGTATGCCGGTGCCGCAATGGTGGGCAGTTGCTGTGGAACCACGGCAATCACTACGGCAGCGATGGCCGAGGCGCTCGATATATAAAGGGCAAAACCGCTCCATCCGGGGCGGTTTTTTTATTGCCTGCATGTCCTCGGCAGCATTTGCCCAAATGGTGAATGCTGGTGCCGGCAGGTTGCCGAGTGCGTGTTGCGGGTATACCTCACGCGTACCATGATCCAAACACTGTGAGGTGTCTGCGCGTGTGCGCGATAATTCATTTTGGAACTGACGGTTGGCGCGCTCGCGTCGATGAGGACTTCACTGCCGATAACGTTGCCCGTATCGCCGATGCCGTCGGCGAGTTGTGGCAAAAGACCAATCCGGGCAAAACGGTATATATAGGGTTCGACACCCGGTCCCTGGCGAGCGAGTTCGCTGAGCTTGCGGCGGGCGTGCTAGCAGCGCACGGGCTGGACGCCGTGCTCGCTTCGCGACCTGTTCCGACCCCTGCCCTTACGTGGGCGGCGGCTTATGACGGTGAGGCGTGCGGCGCGCTCATGGTGACGGGGTCCCATCATCCGCAGGGTTATCTGTGCCTCAAGATTCGCATGGGTGACGGCTCGACCGCCAACCAGGATGTCATCGAAGAGCTCGAAGAGACCGTGGCTCCCGAGCCAATGGGGATCGAGGGGCAATATCGCACCGCGGATATTATTCCTGACTATATGCAGGCGGTGGCATCGTTTGTCGATGCCGAAGCCATCCGCGACGCGCACCTGCGCGTGGTTGTTGATCCCATGGGCGGCGCAGCCCAGGGCTATCTAGCCGATTTGCTGCGCGAGCTTGGCGTTGAGGTGCACGAGATTCACGCCGGGCAGGCGTCTGACCAAGAAGATATCTGCCCCGACCCCGTTGAGCCTTGGGTGGACGCTTGCGAGCGCACGGTTATCGAGGACGGAGCTTGCGCTGGCCTGGTGACCGACGGCGACGCCGACCGTATCGGCGCGGTTGACGAGCGCGGCAGATATATACATCCGCATCAGATCATGGCGCTCGTTTTGGGCGACTTGGTTCAATTTCGTAATTTGGAGGGGCGCGTCGTCGTCAATCTTTCGTGCTCGACGCTCGTGCGTCGCATTGCCGAGGCGCTTGGCTGCCGCGTGACCGTCAAACCGGTCGGTTTCAAATATATAGCGGCAGAGATGAAGAAGGGCGGCGTCCTCATAGGCGGTGAAGAAGCCGGTGGTATCGGCATCGCCGCGCATATGCCCGAGCGCGATGGAATCCTCGCCTGTCTAATTCTGTGTGAGCTTATGGCAAAGACGGACGCGCCTTTGGGCGTTCTGGTCGACCAACTCGAGGACAGTTTTGGTAAGACGAGTTACGGTCGACGGGATTTGCGCCTTGAGGCCGAAGATGCCGAAACGTTACGAACCCTGCTGCCGGGTGTAAACCCCAAGTCGATTTGTGGCAAGGTGCCGCAAAACGTTAGTCATATGGATGGCTTGCGTTTGGCATTCGAGGATGACACGTGGCTGCTGGTCCGTCCTAGTGGGACCGAACCAGTGGTGCGCGTCTACGCCGAGGGGTTCTCGGTGGAAGAACGCGATGAGTTGCTCGATGCTGGCTGTGCTTTAGCTAGGGGGACGTATCCGCTTTAACCATGAGACTGCCTTATATAAAGAGATGCTCGGCGAGCGGTAGTTAACGGCTGGCAAACGTTAGTCGAATCCCAAGATGTGTAGGAAATGTGTACGCCCAGATTCCCGCCCACGGCGCCCCTCCGGTCTGGCAATATATCTCCTTGCCGCGCGGCCCGGTGGAACCGGATGAGCCGCAAAGCGTGCACCTTGAGAACCGGATACTGCGAGGATGGACACACCAGTTGTGTCGCATCCGGGCAGACATCGAACCATTTGAAATGGTCTAACTTGGATTTGTTTTTCGCAAGGCCGCCGAGAGGCGGCCCCGAGAAATTCCTTTTCCTATACAGAACCATATGAATCGAACGGAACCGATCAGCGATGAACTGAGAGGACCGGACGGGCTCGAAGCCCAGAATATTTGGACGGAGAGTTCGATCCTGGCTCAGGATGAACGCTGGCGGCGCGCCTAACACATGCAAGTCGAACGGCACCCCTCTCCGGAGGGAAGCGAGTGGCGAACGGCTGAGTAACACGTGGAGAACCTGCCCCCTCCCCCGGGATAGCCGCCCGAAAGGACGGGTAATACCGGATACCCCGGGGTGCCGCATGGCACCCCGGCTAAAGCCCCGACGGGAGGGGATGGCTCCGCGGCCCATCAGGTAGACGGCGGGGTGACGGCCCACCGTGCCGACAACGGGTAGCCGGGTTGAGAGACCGACCGGCCAGATTGGGACTGAGACACGGCCCAGACTCCTACGGGAGGCAGCAGTGGGGAATCTTGCGCAATGGGGGGAACCCTGACGCAGCGACGCCGCGTGCGGGACGGAGGCCTTCGGGTCGTAAACCGCTTTCAGCAGGGAAGAGTCAAGACTGTACCTGCAGAAGAAGCCCCGGCTAACTACGTGCCAGCAGCCGCGGTAATACGTAGGGGGCGAGCGTTATCCGGATTCATTGGGCGTAAAGCGCGCGTAGGCGGCCCGGCAGGCCGGGGGTCGAAGCGGGGGGCTCAACCCCCCGAAGCCCCCGGAACCTCCGCGGCTTGGGTCCGGTAGGGGAGGGTGGAACACCCGGTGTAGCGGTGGAATGCGCAGATATCGGGTGGAACACCGGTGGCGAAGGCGGCCCTCTGGGCCGAGACCGACGCTGAGGCGCGAAAGCTGGGGGAGCGAACAGGATTAGATACCCTGGTAGTCCCAGCCGTAAACGATGGACGCTAGGTGTGGGGGGACGATCCCCCCGTGCCGCAGCCAACGCATTAAGCGTCCCGCCTGGGGAGTACGGCCGCAAGGCTAAAACTCAAAGGAATTGACGGGGGCCCGCACAAGCAGCGGAGCATGTGGCTTAATTCGAAGCAACGCGAAGAACCTTACCAGGGCTTGACATATGGGTGAAGCGGGGGAGACCCCGTGGCCGAGAGGAGCCCATACAGGTGGTGCATGGCTGTCGTCAGCTCGTGTCGTGAGATGTTGGGTTAAGTCCCGCAACGAG